>CALMLK010000186.1 GCA_937868035.1 uncultured Alphaproteobacteria bacterium | reverse complement strand
TTCGTCCTCTCCCACGGCGAATTGAACGTGACCGAACTCACCCACATCCTCGGCCAAAGCCAGCCCCGCGTCAGCCGCCACCTGAAACTTATGGCCGAGGCCGGACTGCTTTCGCGCAACAAGGAAGGCAACTGGGTGCTCTTCCGCCTGCGCAACGAAGGATTGGGCGGAGCCCTCGCCCGTGCCCTCGTGGACATGCTGCCGGGGAGCGACGCCATCCTCTCGGGTGATCTCGCCCGTCTCGACGAAGTGCGCCGCCAGCGCGAGGAACGCGCCCAGGCCTATTTCAGCGCCAATGCCGAACACTGGTCCAACCTCCGCTCGCTCCACGTGGATGAAGCGAGCGTCGAGACCGCCATGCAGGACTTGGCGGGCGCGCGCGGCATCACCACGCTGGTGGATCTGGGCACCGGCACCGGCCGGGTGCTGGAACTCTTCGGTCCCCTGGCGCAGGAACTCTATGGCATCGATGCCAGCCGCGAGATGCTCGCCATCGCCCGCTCCAACCTCGAGAAGCACGGCTTCCGCCAGGCCCAACTGCGCCAGGCCGACATCTATGCCCTGCCCCTCGCCGATGGAATGGCCGACCTCGTCACCATCCATCAGGTGCTGCACTTCCTCGATGAACCGCAACGCGCCATCCAGGAGGCGCGCCGTATCCTGAGGCCCGGCGGCAAGTTGCTGATCGTCGACTTCGCACCCCATGACCTTGATGAATTGCGCGAGCACCATGCTCACCGCAGGCTGGGCATTTCCGCCGAGCAGATGACCGCATGGCTCAAGCGCGCCAGCCTGAAACTGACGCGCCACGTCGTCCTCGATCCGCCCTGGCTCAAGTCACGCAAGGGTCTCACCGTGTCGCTCTGGCTGGCAGAAGCGGGCACGCTTGTGCGCACGTCATTTCCCTCGCTTGCGGAGGTTTCACGATGACCAACACGCTGCGTGTCTCCTTCGAGTTCTTTCCGCCCAAGGTGGGCGATGCCGAGGACAGTTTCTGGGCAACAGTGCGCCGCCTTGAAACAATCGGCCCGGATTTCGTCTCCGTCACCTATGGTGCAGGCGGCACCACGCAGGACCGGACGCTCGCCACCCTCGCCCTCCTGACGGGCGAGACAAAGCTCCGCGCCGCCGGCCACCTCACCTGTGTGGGAAAATCGAAGGACGAGGTGAATGCCGTCATCCGCGCCTACAAGGCCTCTGGCGTCAATCATATCGTCGCCCTTCGCGGTGATCCGCCGGGCGGCGTCGGCACGCGCTTCTCCCCGCACCCGGACGGCTACCGCAACGCCGCAGACCTCGTGCGCGGCATCCGCGAGATCGGCCAGTTCGACGTCTCCGTCTCCGCCTATCCGGAGCGTCACCCCGATTCCGTTTCCATCGAGGAAGACCTCGCCTTCATGGCCGACAAGGCGGAAAACGGCGCCACCCGGGCGCTGTCGCAGTTCTTTTTCCACAACGCATTCTTCCTCCGCCTGCGCGACCGCATCGCCGCGCGCGGCATCAAGATCAATCTGGTGCCCGGCATCCTGCCCATCACCAACTTCGCCCGCGTCTGCGAGTTTGCGGCGAAGTGCGGCGCGCATATTCCACCGGAACTGGAACAGCGCTTCGCAGGACTCGACAAGGACCCCGAGACGCGCAACCTCGTGGCCGCGATGGTGGCGGCCGAACAGGTGACTGCACTCCAGCGCGAAGGCGTCACGGATTTCCATTTCTACACGCTCAACCGCTCCGACCTCGTCTATGCCATCTGCCGCGTGCTGGGCCTCGGCGCGCCCGCGCAGGGCGAGGCGGCGGCCTGAGGGCGCGGTCCATGGTCAACCTGCATCCCAGTTGGCTTTCGGTGTTGCAACCGCAATTCGACGCGCCGCATATGGTGAACTTGCGTGCCTTCCTTGCGCAGGAGCGCGAGGCCGGAAAGCGCATCTTCCCCAAGGGCAGCGAATGGTTTCATGCGCTCGATGCCACGCCGCTGGACCAGGTGCGCGTCGTCATTCTCGGGCAGGACCCCTATCACGGCGAGGGTCAGGCGCACGGATTGTGCTTCTCGGTGAAGCCCGGCGTGCCCCCGCCGCCCTCGCTGGTGAACATCTACAAGGAACTGCAATCCGACCTGGGCTACCCGCCACCGCGCCATGGCCATCTCGAACACTGGGCGCGGCAAGGCGTATTGATGCTGAATGCGGTGCTGACGGTGGAAGCAAACCGCGCCGCCTCGCATCAGGGCAAGGGCTGGGAGGCGTTCACCGATGAGGTGGTGAAGCAGGTGAACAATCTCGACCGCCCGGTCGTGTTCATCCTGTGGGGATCCTACGCGCAGAAGAAGGCGGCCTTCGTGGATACGTCGCGCCATCACGTGATCAAGTCACCGCACCCTTCGCCGCTCTCCGCCTATAACGGCTTCTTCGGCTCCAGGCCCTTCTCACGCACCAATGCCTTCCTGCGCGATCATGGCCAGCCGGAAATCGACTGGCGACTGCCCGAGACGGCCTGATCAGGCCATCATCAGCGCCGGCTCTTCCACGAACGCACGGAATGCCTTGAGCAGCTCCGCGCCAACCGCACCATCAACAGCGCGATGATCGCACGAGAGCGTGACCTTCATCTGCGTCTTGAGGACGGGCTGGCGATTGACCGGAACGAAGGTTTCAACACCGGCACCCACCGCGAGGATCGTCGCATGCGGCGGATTGATGATCGCGTTGAACTGCTCAACGCCGAACATGCCGAGGTTGGAAACAGCCGTGGTGCCGCCCTGATAATCCGCAGGCTTCAACTGGCGCGACCGCGCCTTGGCAGCGAGCGTCTTCATCTCGATCGAAATTTGCGACAGGGATTTTGTTTCGGCAGCGCGCACGACGGGCGTGAACAAGCCGCCGTCGACAGACACGGCAACGCCCACGTCGCTCACCTGATGCTGCAGGATGCCCTCATCGGTGAAGGTGACGTTTGCGGCAGGCACGCGCTGCAAGGCGAGCGCCAGGGCCTTGATGACGAAATCGTTGACCGACAGCTTCCAGGCCGGAGTCTTGTCGGCTGTCTTCGGCGCATGGGCGTTCAGCCGCTCGCGCACCGCCAGCAGTTCATCCAGCGTGCAGGTTGCCGTCAGATAGAAGTGCGGAACCGTCTGCTTCGATTGCACCAGGCGCTGGGCAATGGTGCGCCGCATGCCGTCAAGCGGCGTGACACTGAACGATCCGGGCGGATAGAGCGCGCGCACCGCATCGCCGTCCATGCCCGCCGCAAGCGCCGTGGCACCCGGGGCCTTCGCCGGTACGGCCTTGGCCGTTGCAATATCGGCGGACACGATGCGCCCGCGCGGACCCGAGCCCGAAAGCGCAGCAAGGGCGATGCCCTGCTGTTTCGCCAGCCTTCGCGCCAACGGAGTGGCCCGCACCTTGCCATTCGCATCAGTCGCCGGGGCGGCAGCGGCAGGCTGTGCCGCCGCAGGTTTCGCAACATCAGCCACAGCGGGAGCAGCGGCAGCAGGTGCGGCCACACCACCCGTGAACGGCTTGGCCTCCTCGCTCGCGCCATAGACCAGCGCAACGACGGTGCCGATGGGCACGACGGCCTTCACCGGCACATTGCCGATCCTGATCACGCCTTCGGCAGGGCTTTCGATTTCCATCGCCGCCTTGTCGGTCTCGATGTCGAAGAGCGGCTGGCCCTTCTTTACCGTGTCCCCGTCCTTCACATGCCACACGGCAATGGTGCCGGTGCTCATGTCCATGTCGACCTTGGGGAGAATGACTTCGGTGGCCATGTCAGATCTTGCCCTTCACGAGGTCCCGCAACGCCGCGACGATGCCATCGGTCTGCGGCACGGCGGCCTTTTCCAGGATAGGGCTGTAGGGAATGGGGCTTTCCGCCCCGCCCATGCGCAGGATCGGCGCATCGAGGTAATCAAAGGCTTCGCTCTCGGCCACCAGTGCAGAAATTTCCGCACCGATGCCCAGCGTCTTCACGCCTTCATAGACGCAGGCGAGGCGAGAGGTCTTCTTCACGCTTTCGATGATGGTGGCGCTGTCGATGGGACGGATGGTGCGGAGGTCGATCACTTCGATGTCGATGCCTTCCTTGGCGAGTTCCTCCGCCGCCTCAAGCGCCTTGTGCACCATGATGGCGGCGGCAACCACCGTCGCATCCTTTCCCGGGCGGCGAACGACCGCCTTGCCGATGGGCGTGCGATACATTTCGGCGGGCACATGGCCCTTCACCTTGTAGAGCAGCTTGTGTTCGAACACGAGAACCGGATCCGGATCCTCGATTGCCGCCAGCAGCAGGCCCTTGGCATCTTCCGGCGTGGAGGCTTCCACCACCTTGAGTCCCGGCACATGGCCGAACCACGCTTCGAGCGATTGCGAATGCTGGGCCGCCGCACCAGTGCCCGAACCGCAGGGCATGCGGAACACCACAGGCACGGAAACCTTGCCGCCCAGCATGAAGCGCATCTTGGCGGCCTGGTTGACGATCTGCTCCATCGCCAGCGTGGCGAAATCGGAGAACTGGAATTCATAGACGGGACGCGCGCCCGCAACGGCCGCACCCACGGCAAGGCCGGCACCACCCAGTTCGGCAATCGGCGTGTCGCGTACGCGATCCTCACCGAATTTCTGGACAAGATCACCCGTCACCTGGAAGGCGCCGCCATAGACACCGATGTCTTCGCCCATGAGGAACACGCGCTCGTCGGCCTCCATGGCCTGCGCCAGTGCTTCCTGCACGGCGGCGGAAAAGCTGAGTTCACGAACCTCGCTCATGCCTCAACTCCCATCGCAATATCATCTGTTGTGGTGACGCCGCGCAGCAAGCTGTCGGTGACCGGATTGGTTCCCTGCGTGGCGAAGGTGAAGGCGTCCTGGATTTCCTTCTCCACCGACTCGCGGATGGCGCTGATCTCGTCGCTCGACGCAATACCGTGGGCCTCAAGTTCCTTTTCGAACATCGGGATGGGGTCCTTGCCCTTCCATTCCTCGATCTCGTCCTTGCTGCGGTAGCGGTTGCGGTCCGAGCGCGAATGGCCCTTGGTGCGGTAGGTCTTGCACTCAACCAGGCTCGGGCCCTCGCCGTTGCGCGCCCTCTCGATGGCAGCGGAAACGGCTTCGTTCACATCGGCGATATTGTTGCCATCCACGATCGTGCCCGGCATGTTGTAGGCAGCGGCCCGCATGGCCACGTCCTTCACTGCGGTGGACCGCGCCGTCGACACCGACATGCCGTACTGGTTGTTCTCGCACACATAGACGACCGGCAACTTCCACACTGCTGCCATGTTGAGCGACTCATGGAAGGCCCCTTCGTTCTGCGCGCCGTCGCCGAAGAAGCACACGGCAACATCCTTGCCCTTGCGCTGCTTGATGGCGAGTGCGGCACCCGTGGCCAGCGGCAACCCGCCGCCCACGATGCCGTTGGCGCCGAGGTTCCCCGTCGCAGGATCAGCGATATGCATGGAGCCGCCGTAGCCGCGGCAATATCCTTCTTCCTTGCCGAAGAATTCGGCGAACATGAATTTCACGTCGGCACCCTTGCCGATGCAGTGGCCGTGTCCGCGATGTGTGGAAGTGATGTAGTCGGCATTGCTGAGGTCCATGCAGGCCCCCACCGCCGTTGCTTCCTGCCCCACGGAAAGATGCATGGTGCCGTAGATCGGAAGCGCGTCGTGTAGGGAAA
>CALMLK010000185.1 GCA_937868035.1 uncultured Alphaproteobacteria bacterium | reverse complement strand
GCGAACGCCCTCGTGGGCTTAAGTCATTGTTCACCATGATTGCTTATGCCTTGCCCAATCACGCAGGCGGCATCCCTCCTGCGTGCAGTTAGTGTGAATGTGGTGTCCAATGCGTTTTCTCTCCTTGATCGTTGTGGCCGTGATGCTTCAGGCGTGCGCCAATACGTGGGAAACCGATGGGCCTGCATCACCTCCCGGCGGCACCGGCATCACCGCCGAAGACCAGCTTGCTGAAGGGCCGGACGCGGTCGCCTCCATCACCAAACTGCCCGATCACAACAACGTCGGCGCGCTGCCGCCCTTTGCAACGCAGGGGCACGCCGCAGCTTATGAATTCGGCTCGGGCTATCGCGTGGGCGCAGGCGACCGGCTGAGTATTCGCGTCGCCGGAGAAACAGACCTTACCGGCGAATATGTCGTCGATCCGTCCGGCGTCCTCTCCCTGCCCTATGTGCAGTCGGTTCCAGTTGCAGGCCTCACCAGTGGCGACATCGAGCAACTCATCGTCCGCCGCCTCAAGGCCGGTTACCTGCGTGATCCCAAGGTCTCGGTGCAGCCCATCAATCTCCGTCCCTTCTACATCATGGGCGAAGTCACCACGGCAGGCTCCTTCCCCTATCAGGGTGGGCTGACCGTGCAGCAGGCCATCGCCACGGCGGGAGGTTACAGCCCCCGCGCCGACCAGGGCGCCGTCCTCATGACGCGGCGCACCGCCACGGGTACCAAGACCTACAAGGTGCCCGTGACCACACAGGTCTATCCCGGCGACATCGTTTTCATCCGCGAACGCTGGTTCTGATCCGGAGCAGTCTGGTGCGCATTCTCCACGTCTTCCGCAGCCCCGTGGGTGGCCTGTTCCGCCATGTGCGCGACCTCGCACAGGGCCAGTCCGACCTCGGACATGACATTGGTCTGTTCTGTGATTCCTCCACTGGTGGCGCCAACGCCGAACGCCAGCTTGCCGATTGCCGCGCCTTTTGCACCGCAGGCGTCGCGACACGGGCGATCTCCCGCTTGCCCGGCCCTTCGGACGTGGCCGTCATGGCCGCCGTCCGGCGTCATGCAGTGGCGGGCACCTTCGACATCATTCACGGCCACGGCGCCAAGGGCGGACTTCTCGCCCGGCTCGTGGGCCGCAAGCTGGGTATTCCCTCGGTCTATTCGCCCCATGGCGGAAGCCTGCATTATGCCTGGCGCAGCCCCGCCGGAGCGATCTTTCTCGGAACAGAAAAATTCCTCGCGCGGATGGGCAGCGGTTTCGTCTTCGTCTGTGATTATGAGAAGCAACTCTTTGCCGCCAAGGTAGGGCTCGCCGGCAAGCCCTCCGTGGTTGCACACAACGGCCTGTGGCCTGCCGAGTTCCAGGCCGTCCGCCCCGCGGCCCATGCAACTGATCTTGTCTTCGTGGGCGAAGTCCGCCACCTCAAGGGCATCGACATGCTGCTCACCGCCGTGCGCGAGATCGGCAACATCACCCTGACGGTCGTGGGCGACGGCCCGGAACTGGAAAACTTCACCGCGCTTTCGAAATCCATGGGATTGGCGGAGCGCGTCATCTTTGCAGGCCGCCTGCCCATTCGCCAGGCGCTGTCCCTGGGCCGCGTCATGGTGGTCCCATCCCGCAACGAGTCCTTCCCCTATGTCGTGCTGGAGACAGCGGCCGCCGCCGTACCCATGATTGCCACGAATGTGGGTGGCATTCCGGAAGTGCTTCCCGGCGCCATGCTCTGCGAACCCAATGCCGCCGCCATCGCGGATGCCATTCGCAAGGTGCTCGCCATTCCCGTCCTTGCGCGGCAGAAGGCCGAAGATCTTTCGCAGGCCATGCACCAGCACTATTCGGTCGCCACCATGGCCGGCACCATCACGAATTTCTACGGAACTCTGGGCCGTTAACGCTTGGTTCACCATGCTGAACAGGCGTGGTGAACGGTTCTCGCGTCCGGCCTTGTGCTTGCTCCCCTTGCCCACTGACAGGCTTCTTGTCTCAAAGTGGTGCACGGCAAATGAAATTCGATCCCCGCCAAATCTTGTCGGCGAGCCCCGTTGATCTCTCCAAGCTGAAAGATCACGGCTTCCCTCCGGATGTTCCCGTTGAACTGGCGAACGCCAAGCCTTTCGTGGCGCCCCGCGTCGCCATCGCCCTCATTCGCCTGATCGAGGCCACGGCCATTCTCGCGGCTGCCGTGGCGCAGTTGGCGCTCTACCCGGGGCTGGAACTCGCCACGCCGCCCCTGTTCTATGCCGCCATCATTGGCGCCATGACGGTGGGACTTCCCATCACGGCGCAGGTCGCGGGGCTCTACAAGCTCGATGTCCTGCTCAATCCGTTGCGCACCTCCACCCGCATTGCCCTGGTCTGGGTCTGCCTCTTCGCCGCCGTGGCGCTGGGCGTGATTGCCATGAAGATGGGCCACAACCTGTCCCGCGCCTGGTTTCTCGCCTGGGGTATCACTGGCCTGGGCTGGGTGCTGATCATCCGCGTTGCCATTGCCGCCGTCGTTCGCCATCTCAACGCCCACGGTCAGCTCAACCGCCGCGCAGTGATTGTCGGCGGCGGCGCCGATGCCGAGCAGGCAATTGCCGCCCTCCAGCATTCCCACGACACCGGCATCACGCTCGTCGGCATGTTCGACGACCGCAACGACGACCGCAGCCCCATGGAAACCCGCGGCCTCCGCAAGCTGGGCAGCATCGATGATCTCGTCGGCTTTGTACGCAACACCCGCGTGGATACGCTTATCGTCACGCTGCCCGTCACCGCCGAGTCGCGACTCATGACCATCGTCTCGCGGTTGTGGATTCTCCCCGTGGACATTCACCTCAGCGCCCATGCCCAGCGCCTGCGCTATCGTCCCCGCGCCTATTCCTACATCGGCAACCTCGCCCTTCTGGACCTCTTCGACAAGCCGCTGGGCGATTGGGGGCCGTTGCTGAAGGCAGTGGAAGACCGCGTGATCGCAGGCCTCGCCCTGCTCCTGTTGTCGCCGCTCATGGCGCTCGTGGCATTGGCCGTCCGTCTCGACAGCAAGGGACCCGTTCTGTTCAGGCAGAAGCGGTACGGCTTCAACAATGAACTGATCGAAGTCTACAAGTTCCGCTCCATGTACACCGACCAGGCAGATGTGGATGCCCGCAAGCTTGTCACCAAGGACGATCCCCGTGTCACCCGGGTCGGCCGTTTCATCCGCAAGACGACGATGGATGAATTGCCGCAGCTCTTCAATGTCTTGACCGGCAGCCTTTCGCTCGTCGGCCCCCGCCCCCATGCCACCCGCGCCAGCGCGGCGGGAACCCTCTATGAAAACGCCGTGCAGGGCTACTTCGCCCGCCACAAGGTGAAGCCCGGCATGACCGGCTGGGCCCAGGTCAACGGCTGGCGCGGCGAAACCGACACGGAAGAGAAGATATTGGCCCGCGTCGAGCATGACCTCCACTACATCGAAAACTGGTCGTTAACCTTCGATCTTTACATCTTGGCAAGAACTCCGCTGGCCTTGTTCAACACCAAGAACGCATATTGACCATGAC
>CALMLK010000184.1 GCA_937868035.1 uncultured Alphaproteobacteria bacterium | reverse complement strand
TAGCCGACCAGTGTGCCGATGGGAGAGTTGAGCAAGGGGAATGGTCCCAGGCCGACCCAGCCGATCAGTGTGTTGACGACCCCGTTGCCCGCCAGCACCACCTGCCAGGCGTAGATGCGCACGAGGTAGCTTGTGAAGAACGGGATCACGAGAAAAAAGATGGCCCAGCGGCGGGCGCGGTCATTGGCGTGAAATGCGAGGCCGTAGGCAGCGGGGAAGGCGAGGACGGAGGCCAGCACGGTCGCCGCGGCCGCCAGCGTGAAGGTGTAGCCATAAGCCCGCCAGAAGATGTCCCAGCCCAGGATCTTGACCCAGCTGTCGAAGGCGAAGGCCGGCGTCATCCGGTAATTCCTGACGAGCCAGAAGCTCATCACGAACATGAAGCCGAGCGGTACGACAAAGAACAGGGATTGCCAGATCAGCAGCGGGGCGCGCCAGAACCAGGCATAGACGTCTGTGCCTCTTTTCTCGGTCATGGGGGAGAATCTCCAGTGTCGCCGTCAAGCTGCCGTACAGTTGGCCAAGAGTGCAAGTCTCCAGCCCCGGGCAAAATGGCCCAGGTGGTGCTGGTTGATTTGATGGCCACCATCACGGTGTGCGATGGTGGCCAGTATGGGGGAGCGGTGAGCGGGCTCAGGAGCCCTTGTATTCCGACCAGAAGTCGTTCCACTCTTCCAGGCTCTGCTGGATGGGAACCTGGCGGTACTTGATGCGGCCTTCCTTGATCAACGTCACGGGGTCGTTGGCAGCGCCATCGACCTGGCCGGTGCGTTGGGCCTCCTTCGCATCCTTCTCGTTGAGCAGCTTGCGGCCACCCTTGGTGACGGTGAACCCGGGGTAGGCTGCCATGCGGGCAGAATGGACCTGACCTTCCGGAGACATCATGTACTGGATGAACTTCTTGGCCATGTCGGCATTCTTGCTGTCCTTGCCGATCGACCAGGATTCGGTGAACTGGATGCCACCTTCCTTCGGAACGACCGACGCGACCTTGGCGCCGTCACGTTCAAGCACACCGGTGATCCAGTCGCCAATGCCGGCCATGGCGAGCATTTCGCCGGTCTTGAGGCCGTTGAAGGTGCCGCCGTAATCGAAGAAGCCACCGACCTGGGGACGCAGCGTCCTGGTTGTTTCCTTGACCTTGTCCCAGGCCGCGCCGTCGATGTCGAAGGGCGAGGCGTTGCCGTTCAGGCGGCTCATCTGGCCGAGGTTTGGCAAGTGCCAGTCGAAGTGGCCGACCTTGCCCTTGATCTCCGGCTTCCAGAAGCACTTGTAGCTCATCGCCTCTTCGGCGGAGATTGCGGTGGTGTTGTACGATACGCCGAGGTGGCCGCAGCGCACCATCACCGAATAGAGCTTGCCGTCCATCCAGTGACCGGGGAATTGCTTCCATTCGTCATAGAGGAAGTCGTCGAAGGGATAGTCGGCAGCATTCAGCTCCTGGACATAGCCAGCCTGATTCAGCTGCTGCACGAATTCGGCATCGGAGAGGATGACATCGTACGTTCCGGGCGGCGACTGGGCGATCAGCGCCAGCATGTTGTCGCCACCGGCATAATACTTGGGCTTGAACTTCACGTTGTTGGCGGCTTCGAATTCAGCCACCACATCCGGTTCGCCATGGCCATACCAGGCCAGCATGTTGAGTTCGACGGTGTCAGCCCAGGCACGACTGACGAAGGGCATGGAGAGTGCCGCGGTGCCAACGCCGTATTTCAGGACATCGCGCCGGTTCGGCTTGAGGAGTGATTTCTTGCTCATGGACGTTTTCCCTTGCGCGGGTGTTTTTGCAGCTGATGGTCCGCGCATGCTGGTGACTAAACACATCTGGGCGGCTAATAAAAATTGATCATTCAAATCACAGCATGAGTTTACCTTATGACTGCATTCCGATGGTGCCGAGCCTCTCGAGGCGCACAAAGTCGGTTTGTCCTGAAACTTGAAGTGTTTGCATGATGTGATTGACCAGCAGCAAGGCCGCGGTTGAAGCCCCCGTGTTCTTAAAGAACATGCCGAGATGAATGTCAGCAAGGGGTGGAAAACCGTCATTCTCCGTGAGGACGCGCATGCCACGCATGAGGGTCCGCCGCGTCAGTGCCGTCACCCCGAAACCCGACTGCACGGCGAGCTGAAGGCCATTGATGCCGGGGCTGCTGAAGGTGATCCGCCACGGCCTGCCGATCTGGTCCAGACTGCGGATCATGCGCTCGCGGTAGTGGCATCCCTCCGGGTGGGCGGCGATGGGAACGGGCAATTTCATGTCGGGATCATAGTCGCCCGAAGCGGCCCAGATCGGCCGTTCGGCCCAGGTATAGATAAGCCCCGGCGGCGGTGTGCCCTCAAACATGGCGACAACGATATCCAGTTCGTCATTCTCGAACATGGTCATCAACAACTCGCTGGTGTCGCAATGAATGGAGATCGACACATCCGGGTGCTGCTTGGAAAATTGCACAAGCGCCTTCTGGAAGAAGGCAACAGCATAGTCGTTGGGCAATCCCACCCGCAGGTTGCCGGCTGATGCCTTGCGCTGCAGGCGCGCGACGATTTCGTCGTTCATCACCAGCAATTGCCGTGCATAGCGCGCCAGGCTTTCGCCTTCGCGCGTGAGGGCGATGTTGCGGCCCGATGTGTCCATCAGGGTCATGCCCACGAGCTGCTCGAGCTTCCTGATCTGCAGGCTGATCGCAGGCTGGGTGCGGCCGAGCAACTGCCCGGCCTTTGTGAAGCTGCCGAGATCGATCACCGCGAGGAAAGTTCGCAACACATCTGTCGGAAGATTCACTACCATGCCCGCCTCCAAAGAGAAATTTATGAGACAATAACTTAAATGAATTTCCCATATCAATGCAATCGGCATAGGCGTTCTCCCAACAACAAGCAGTCTTCGGGAGGACAAGATGACCGACCGGCCTTTTGCCGCTGAGATGCCATGGCCCGATTTTCATGCCCGCATGAAGGACGGAAAGACACCGATCCTCATTCCGCTTGGGTCCATGGAGCAACACGGCCATCACATGCCGCTCCACGTCGACGTGCTCCTGCCCACCGAATTTGCCCGCCGTGTCGCTGAGCGTATCGGAGGCCTCGTCGCCCCGTCCTTCACCTACGGATACAAGTCGCAGCAGAAATGCGGCGGCGGCAATCACATGCCGGGCACAGTCAGCCTGGAAGGGCAGACACTGGTTCATCAACTGCGTGATGTGATCAAGGAATTTGCCCGGCACGGCGGGCGGAACTTTGCCATCGTCAACGGCCACTACGAGAATTCCTGGTTCATCAATGAAGCGGTGGACCTGGCGCTTCGCGAATTGCGCTGGGACAGCGTGACGGACGTGAAGATCGTCGTCTTGTCCTATTGGGATTTCGTCAATCAGGACACCATCGAGAAAATCTATCCGGACGGCTTCCCCGGATGGGCTGTGGAGCATGGTGGCGTGCTGGAAACATCGCTCATGCTCGCCCTCTATCCGAATCTCGTTCAGCTGCAGCGCGCGGTGGACCATCCCGCGGCAACCTTCCCGCCCTACGATGTCTATCCGGTGAAACCGGAATGGACGCCTGGAAGCGGCACACTGTCCTCGCCGAAAAATGCCTCTCGCGAGAAAGGCGAACTGATGCTGGCCGTTTGCACGGATGGCATCGTGCAGGCGCTTCAGGACGAATTTTCAATCACGCCCGGCAAGCGCGCCGCGGCCTGACCCAATCCAACATCCCGACAACAAGGAGCACGGACTGCCATGAACAGGGAACGACTGCAGGACTATGTGGGCAACGGCGAACAGGTGAAACCCACCTTCTCGGCCGGCGAAATGAAGCGCCGCCAGGACAATATCCGCCGGTACATGTCCGAGGCGAAGATTGATGCCGCCCTTTTCACCTCCTACCACAACATCTGCTACTACTCCGACTTCATGTTCTGCTACTTCGGCCGTCGCTATGGCCTGGTCGTGGATCACAAGGGTTGCGCATCCATTTCCGCCGGCATCGACGGTGGCCAGCCCTGGCGCCGCACCTTTGGCGGAAAGAATCTCACCTATACCGACTGGCAGAAAGACAACTACTTCCATGCCGTCCGGCAGCTGACCAAGGGCGTGAAGCGCCTTGGCATCGAGTTCGATCACATCAACCTCGACACAATGGCCCTGCTGAAGTCGGAATTCCCGGATATGGAATTTGTCGACATCGCGCAGCCCGCCATGCGCCAGCGCATGATCAAGTCCGCTGAGGAAATCGCC
>CALMLK010000183.1 GCA_937868035.1 uncultured Alphaproteobacteria bacterium | reverse complement strand
ATGCGGGGCGGGGCGACAGTTTGACAGGACAAACCATGCCTCACCCTGCTGGCGCAGCGCCTCCTTCAACATGGAAGCAGAGACGGCGCAAGGCCGTGAAGAATGCCGGCCGCTGGGTGACGCGCAACCTTGCGGCGTTTCTCGGACGGCAATCGCTGGTGGGTGACCGGCCCGTGATCGAAACCGCCCTCTTCCCGCACCTGCAGGTGTTCGTCGACAACTGGCAGAAAATTCGGGGCGAGGCTGAGACGATCCTCAGGCACCGCGATGCCATTCCGGCCTTCCACGATGTCTCGCCCGACCAACACAAGATTTCCACGGGCAAGAACTGGCGCACCTTCATCCTCTACGGTTTCGGTGAGCGGTTGGAGAAGAATTGCGCCCAGGCGCCTTTCACCGCGAAGCTGCTCTCGGAGGTGCCCCATCTCCAGACGGCGTGGTTCTCCATCCTTTCGCCCGGCTATCACATCCGTGCCCATCGCGGCGTGAGCAAGGGGATTCTCCGTGCCCATCTCGGCCTCATTATTCCGCGCGATGCGGAGAAGTGCCGCATCCGTGTGGGTGATGTCATCAAGGTGTGGCGGCCGGGCGAGATCTTCGTGTTCGATGATACCTATGAACACGAGGTGTGGAACGACACCGACGAGGAACGCGTGATCCTGCTGTTCGATTTTGACCGTCCGATGCGGACCCTCGGCCGCGCCGTGAACAGCAGCTTCATCCGCCTCATGAAGTTGACCGCATTCTACCAGGAGCCCAAGCAGAACATGGCGGATTTCGAAGCGCGCTTCGCGGCGGCGGCGAAACGCTACAACGACAATCTGGAGAAGATGTCACACGAGGACTGAGATTCCTCAGGGGGACACTTCCGTCCATGTGGCGTTCCAGAATGTTTCCGGAGCGTCCCGCAGGGTGCGTTGTGCACCGAGGCGCGGACGGTCGGGCGGGGTGTCAGCGGTGCGGCGCTGCAGTTCGGCTTTTGCCAGTTCCACATGGGATGGATTGCGCAGGATGGCCAGTGCACCTGCGGCCAACGCCTGCACGGCCATGAGCGGTCCCGGGAAACTGGCGGGATGGCCGGAGAGTGCCGTCCAGGCCCAGTGGTGAATGGGCACCTGCTCCGGATAGGCCCAGTTCACGCGGCCCAGCGGCACGCGCCACGAGACCTCGCCGTCATCCTGTCCATAGTAGTCCTCGCCCGTATCGAAATAACGGGTGGTGCGGTCGAGGCGCATCGGTTCGCCCGGAGCGCAAGTGGCGGTGAGAGCCGACATGAAGGCCACATCATCGGCTGACCATTGCGGCGGGCCGACGTTCTTCATGCAATCGGCGAGGACACGTCCCAGCACATCGTTGGGCAGGTAGCCGCGCGTTTCCGAGATGAATTGCTCTCGCCAGCGCAGGCCCTGCTCTGCCGCGATCCGTTCCGCCGTTGCAATCATCATGGCGTAAGCGGCGCGGGCCTGGCCGATGTGGGGGGCGCGGGATTGATACCAGACCCGCACTTCATCGGGCGTGATGCCGGGTGTCACGCCGGCGCGGCGAAGGACGTGGCGGAATTGCACAGCGGCAAAGTCGCGGCGGCCGGCCTGCTCCACTTCGGCGACAAAGGATTCGGCGGCGAGCAAGGCGTTGGTGGCGGTCTTGAAACCTGCGTGACCGGCGCGGCCCAGGAAGACAAACTCCCCCATCACGACGGATTGGCATGGGCGTGACAGGGCGCCCGTCTGGTAGTCACCGTGAGAGGTGAGGACCACGTCCACATCGCCGAAGGCGCCTGCATCGAGAAGTGCGATCTTGCCCCACAGGATTTCCTCGGCGGGACAGCCGATGACGCGGACTTCGCCGCCACCCTCTCCTTCCGCCAGCGCGGCAGCCGCAATGATGGCGGCGGCGGTGTTGGCGGGTCCGATGTGGTTGTGGCCGCAGGCGTGGCCTGCTGCGAGGGGAAGCGGCGTGTAGGAGTCTTTCGCTTCGGCAGCGAGGCCGGGCAGCGCGTCATATTCGGCGAGAATGGCGACGACCGGGCCATCGCCTTTGCGCTTCCCCGCCACGAAGGCCGTCGGGATATGGCCCGGTGCATCGCCTACATCAAATCCGTGATCCGACAAGAACTGGCGGAGGCGTGCAGCGGAGCGGTATTCCATGCCCGGCAGTTCGGGATCTTCCCATTGGGCACGAAACAGGTTTTCAATGTGCGGCTTCAGGCGCGCGACATGCTTGGCCACCGCGACATGGGTGGCCGCGTTCATGTGCTGGCCACACCGAACTGGCGCAGGGCCAGCATCATGACGGCGTGGGCTGGCGTGTCGCCGATGTTGACGATCTTGTGAGGTACGTCGGCACGGTAGCGCAGCGCCTCGCCGGTGCGGGCAACGCGCGTTTCGCCGCCGGTCGTCACCTCAAGTTCGCCAGTCACCACGTAGAGATGTTCAATGGTGCCCGTGGGGTGCGGTGACGACTCGAGCACGCCTTTCGGCTTGGCGTGGAAGTCGTACCACTGGAAATAGTCGAGGAGGTTGAGCGGCCCCGCGATGGCGAGACGGCACAGGCCGTCCTGGCTCTCCAGAATCGGCACCGCCGATTTCTGCTGGTGCTCCACGAAGAGCGACTGGGTTTCGCCACGCAGCACTTCATCGACCGTGGTGTCGAGGGCGCGCGACAGCTTCACGACGGTCGACAGCGTGGGGTTGGTTTCGTTGCGCTCGATCTGCGAGATGATCGACTTGGCGACGCCGGACTGTTCGGAGAGTTCGCCCAGCGAGAGGTTATAGGCCTTGCGGAGGCGTTGGATGGTCTTGCCCAGGTCGGCGGACTTGTCGTCGGCCATGGACACGCCCTTCGCCTCCCGGCCACCGTTTCCGCCCTGCCCCGCCTGCCTTGACATCCGCCGCATCCTTCATTAAATCCGGTGTTCGGAATAACGAACACCCCGTTCTGACTTGTTGATATTGCCAAAGTTGCCTGAAATTCAGGGCTTTTTCAACTGGAAACAACGGGAATGGTCAACCGGGCGCTCTTGTCCGGTGAACCGAACAAGGGAGCGAGCAGATGCGGTATTTCCCGATTTTTGTCGACCTGCAGGGCCGCCGGGTGGTGGTTGTTGGCGGTGGCGAGGAAGCGTTGCGCAAGGTGCGCCTGCTGCTCAAGACCGATGCCGTCATCGAAGTGATCGCCCCGGAATTGCATGCGGAACTGGCGGAGAGTTCGCGGATCCATTGGGTCGGCACGGAATTTCGCCCGGCCCTGCTGGATGGTGCGGTGCTCGTCTGCTCCGCCGACAAGGCATTGAACTCGCTGGTGAGCGCCGAGGCGCAGGCCCGGGGCATACCTGTCAACGCCGTCGACGAAGCGGATATTTCCACCTTCATCGTTCCCTCGATCGTGGACCGCGATCCGGTGGTGGTGGCCATCGGCACGGAAGGAACAGCGCCCGTTCTCGGACAGAGCATCCGCGCCAAGATTGATGGGTTGCTGCCGCACAGCCTCGGCAAGGTTGCCGCGCGGGCGCAAGGGTTGCGGGAGCGGGTCGCCAATCTCGTTCCGCCGGGAAACCGCCGCCGCGCGTTCTGGCATGACTTCTTCTTCGGTGGCCCACGGGCGGCCCTTGAACAGGACGACGACGTGGCCTTCGATCTGGCCTTCCACGATGCCGTCTATGCACAGTCGAAGCCTGCCCAAGGCCGGGTGTCGCTGGTGGGTGCCGGCCCCGGTGATCCCGAATTGCTGACGTTGAAGGCGCACCGGAAGCTGCAGGAGGCCGATGTCATTGTCTATGACCGGCTGGTCTCGCCCGGTGTGCTGGAATTGTCGCGCCGTGATGCGGTGCGCATTCCCGTGGGCAAGACGCCTTTCGAGCCTTCGCCGAAGCAATCCGAAATCAATGCCATTCTCCTGCGCGAGGCGGGCAAGGGACTTCATGTCGTGCGTCTCAAGGGTGGCGATCCCTACATGTTTGGCCGTGGTGGTGAGGAACAGGCGGCGCTGGAAGCCGCTGGCATCACCGTCGATGTGGTGCCGGGCATCACAGCGGCCATGGGCTGTGCGGCGGCGGCCAAGCTGCCGCTCACACAGCGCGGCCAGAACCGCGCCATCACCTTCCTCACGGCCGCCAGCGACTCCGGACTTGCCGATCACGACTGGCAGGCCTTGTCCAAGCCCGGCCAGGTGTTCGCGATCTACATGGGCCTCAACGCCGCTGGCGATATCCGCCGAAACGACGGGCGCGGGCGACGCGTT
>CALMLK010000182.1 GCA_937868035.1 uncultured Alphaproteobacteria bacterium | reverse complement strand
GCCTTGTACAACGGGCGCTAGGTCATCTTCTTGAAATAGACGTCTATGAACTCGGCCAGCAGCAGGACCGCGCCTTTGATGACGAACTGCCAGTCGATGCCGATGCCCATGATCGACATGCCTTTGTTCATGACGCCGATGATGAAGGCCCCGATGACGGCGCCCACGATCTTGCCGACGCCGCCCGTGACCGCCGCCCCGCCGATGAAGCAGGCCGCGATCACTTCCAGTTCGAAGCCCGCCCCCGCTTTCGGTGTCGCCACGTTGAGGCGGGCCGCGAAGATGAGGCCGCCCAGGCCAGCCAGCGCCCCCATGACGACAAAGATCAGGAAGGTCAGTTTCTCGGTATTGATGCCGGAGAGTTTGGGCGCCTTTTCATTGCCACCCATGGCATAGATGCGCCGCCCGAAGGTCGTCCGCGTGGTGATGAACACAAACAGCGCGATGAGCGCGAACATGACGATCAGCACGTTGGGCAAGCCCTTGTACTGCGCCATGAGGAAGGTGAAGCCCAGAAGTGCCACGGCGATGAGCAGGTTGCGGCCAAGGAAGATGACATCCGGTTCCTCGGTAACGCCATGGGCCTGCTGGCTGCGCCGCTCCTTCACGTTGAAATAGATGATCAGCGCCGTCACAGCCGCACCGATCAGCAGCGCCACGACATTGAACGGGCCGCCCGCGAAAGTCAGCGCCAGACCATCCGGCACGAAGCCGGACGAGAGCAGCTGGAACTCCCGGGGGAAGGGTCCGACCGAAGCACCGCCCAGCACGGTGAGTGCAAGGCCCTTGAAGATCAGCATGCCGGCAAGTGTCACGATGAAGGCCGGTATCTTGTAGTAGGCGACGAAATACCCCTGCGTTCCGCCGATCAACGCGCCCAGCGCGATGCAGGCGATCGAAGTGGAGTAGGGATCGAGTTTCCAGTTGACCATCATCACCGCCGCGACGGCGCCTATGAATCCGGAGACGGACCCCACCGACAGGTCGATATGCCCCGCCACGATGATCAGCAGCATGCCCAGCGCCATGATGACGATGTAGCTGTTCTGCAGGATGAGGTTGGTCATGTTCACCGGCTTGAACAGCGTGCCGTTCGTGGTGAACTGGAAGAAGATCATGATGGCGAGCAGCGACAGCAGCAAGGCATAGTCGCGGATATTGGCCTTCACGAAGCGCAGGAGATCCGGCTTGGGCAGGGCGGGGGTGGCGGCGTCGCTCATTGTGAAGTGTCCCATGATTTCATGATGGCCCGCATGATCTTTTCCTGGCTGGCGTCCTTGGCTGGCATTTCGGCAACAAATCGGCCTTCGTTCATGACGTAGATGCGGTCTGAGATGCCGAGCAGTTCCGGCATTTCGGAGGAGATCACGATCACCGCCTTGCCGCTTTCGGCGAGCTGGTTGATGATCTCGTAGATTTCATACTTGGCGCCCACGTCGATGCCGCGTGTCGGCTCGTCGAGGATCAGGACCTCGGGCCCCGAGAACAGCCATTTCGACAGGACCACCTTCTGCTGGTTGCCGCCCGAGAGGTTGACCGTCGTCTGGAACACGCCGGAGCAACGGATGCCCAGGTCCTTGCGGTACTTGTTGGCCACCGAAAGCTCGTGCAGGTCGTTGATGACGCCGCGGCTCGACACGCCTTCGAGATTGGCCAGCGTGACGTTGTGCTTGATGTGGTCGATGAGCACGAGGCCATAGGTCTTGCGGTCCTCGGTGGCATAGGCGAGGCCCGCGTCCATGGCGCGGGGGATGGTCGAAACATCGATGGGCTTGCCGTGCAGCTTCACCTCGCCGGTGATCTTCTGGCCATAGGCGCGGCCGAACACCGACATGGCAAGTTCCGTGCGCCCTGCTCCCATCAGCCCGGCGATGCCGACGACTTCGCCCGCCTTCACATGGAAGCTGACATTCTTGATCATCTGCCGGTCGGCATGGAGCGCGTGATAGACACTCCAGTCGTTCACCTCGAAGATCGGATGGCCGATCTTGGCATGACGCGGCGGGAAGCGGTCGGTGAGTTCACGGCCGACCATGGCCTTGATGATGCGGTCCTCATCCACGGTGCCCGTGCGGGCATCCAGCGTGTCCACCGTCATGCCGTCGCGCAAAACCGTGATGCGGTCCGCGACCTTGGTGACTTCGTTCAGCTTGTGGGTGATGAGAATCGAGGAAATGCCCTGCGCCGGGAAGCCCTTGAGCAATTCGAGGAGCGCGTTGGAATCGGTCTCGTTGAGACTGGACGTGGGTTCGTCCAGGATCAGCAGCTTCACCTTCTTGTTCAGCGCCTTGGCAATCTCGACGAGCTGCTGCTTGCCGGTGCCGATGTTGGTGATGAGCGTGTTGGGATGTTCCTTCAGCCCGACCTTGTCGAGGAGTTCGCGCGTGCGGGCGAAGGCTTCATACCAGTTGATGACGCCGCGCGTCGCCGGCTCGTGGCCGAGGAAGATGTTTTCCGCAATCGAAAGGAGCGGCACCAGCGCCAGCTCCTGATGGATGATGATGATGCCGGTGTTCTCGCTGTCGGCAATGGTGTGGAAGCGCCGCTCGGCGCCTTCGAACTGGATGGCGCCCTCATAGCTGCCTGCCGGATAGACGCCCGACAGCACCTTCATCAGCGTCGACTTGCCAGCCCCGTTCTCGCCCACCACGGCATGGATTTCCCCCGGCATGACCGAGAGATTGACGTTCGTCAGCGCCTTCACGCCGGGAAACGTCTTGGTGATGTCCTTCATTTCAAGGATCGGCTGCATGCCCATCCCGGTCCTCCCACCCCTGCAGCGCGTCCGGCCGTCCGGTGGACCAGCTTTGCGCCGCATCTTGCGCTGTTTGCATCTTGCGTGCTTCGCGCAACGCTACACATGAAAAGGCGGGCCCCGCAAGTGAACTTGCAGGGCCCGCTTCCATGACGTCTTACTTCAGGTCGTCGGCCTTGATGTAGCCCGAGTCGACGAGGAGCTTCTGGATGTCGTCCTTGCCCACGTCATGCGGCGTGAGGAGATAGGACGGCACAACCTTGACTTCGTTGTTGTAGGTCTTGGTGTCGTTGATTTCGGGTTCCTTGCCCTGCAGCACGGCGTCCACCATCTTGGCCGTGACCTTGGCGAGTTCGCGCGTGTCCTTGAACACGGTCGAATACTGTTCGCCGGCCATCATGCCCTTGACCGACGGCACTTCGGCGTCCTGGCCGGTGACGATCGGCATTTCGGCGCCCGGTGCATAACCCACGCCCTTGAGCGACGAGATGATGCCGCGCGACAGGCCGTCATAAGGGGCGAGAACACCATGGACCTTCTTGTCGGTGTAGTTGGCCGACAGGAGGTTATCCATGCGGGCCTGCGCCACGGCGCCGTCCCAGCGCAGGGTGCCGACCTTGTCCATGCCCATCTGGCCCGACGGGATGACGATGTCACCCGAGTCGATCAGCGGCTTCAGCACCGACATGGCGCCGTCGTAGAAGTAGAAGGCGTTCGTGTCGTCCGGCGAACCGCCGAACAGCTCGACGTTCCACGGCTTCACGCTCGGGAAGCGCTCCTTGAGGCCCTTCACCAGCGAGTTGGCCTGCAGCACGCCCACGCCGAAGTTGTCGAACGTGGTGTAGTAGTCAACGTCGCCCGTCTTGGTGATCAGGCGGTCATAGGCGAACACCTTGGCACCGGCTTCGTGGGCCTTCTTGAGAATGTCCGAGAGCGTGGAGCCGTCGATCGCGGCAATGATCAGGACCTTGGCGCCCTTGGTGACCATGTTCTCGATCTGGGCAAGCTGGTTGGGAATGTCGTCTTCACCATACTGGAGATCGGTGTCGTAGCCGAGCGCGGTGACTTCCTTCACCATGGATTCACCGTCGGAAATCCAGCGCGTCGACGACTTCGTCGGCATGGAGATGCCGATCAGGCCCTTGCCTTCGGCCAATGCCGGGCCAGCCGCGGCGATGACGGCGGCGGCAACGGTTGCCATCATGAAATGTCTGCGGTTTGTCACGAGTAGTCCTCCCTGAAAGAGCCGCTGTGCCTGGCCCTATGCCGGGCTTGCGCGGTTCTTGAGGCCGGACCTTAGTGGCACGTCAAAAACTGATCAAGAATTTTGTATGACAAATAGCCCGTCCCTTGTATGACAAATGCGAAGGGGCAATTGCGGCAGCGCAACATGAGCGGCAGAAGCAAGACCAGGTCCAGCGGCAACGTTCACGCCAAGATCGAACGCGCCATCGGCGAGCGCATCCTGAGCGGCGAGTTCACGCCAGGCGCGCTCCTGCCCAACGAGGCGGAGTGGGGACGGACCTACGACGCCAGCCGAACCGCGGTGCGCGAAGCCATCAAGAGCCTCACCGCCAAGGGCCTGATCCAGTCCCGCCCCAAGATCGGCTCGCGCGTGGAACCGCGCGCCCGCTGGAACATGCTGGACCGCGACGTGCTGGACTGGCACCGCGCCGCCATGGACCGCAATTCCTTCCTCGCCTCCACCCAGGAAGCCCGCCGTCTCGTCGAGCCCGGCATCGCCGAACTCGCCGCGCGCAAGCACACGCCCCTGCAACTGGAGCGCCTCGCCGCGGCCTATCACGGCATGGCGACGGCAGGCGAAGCCCAGGCGATGGTGGCGGCCGACGTGGAATTCCACGAGGCCCTGCTGGCCTGCGCCAACAATGAACTTCTGGTGCCCTTTTCCATCATCATCGAACAGGCGCTGACCAACCTGTTCGACTACACCACCCGCAAGAACCCCCATTTCAACCGGGCCCTGAAACTGCACCAGAACATCGTCCGCGCCGTGACCGCCGCCGACGGCCCGGCCGCCCGCAAGGCCATGCTGGACCTGCTGGCCGACACCGACACCATCATCAAGGTCTATCCCGCCCCCCGGAAAAAGCGTTAACGGGTTGCACAACCGCAGGGGTGACGGGGCTTGGCTGTTCTGCTATCTCGCAGCCGCGAAACAGCGGGAAAAGCCATGCGCACAGCCACCATCAGCCGCAAGACAACCGAAAC
>CALMLK010000181.1 GCA_937868035.1 uncultured Alphaproteobacteria bacterium | reverse complement strand
CCATCAAGTTCACCGAGAAGGGCGGCGTTGCCATCTCGCTCGCCCGCCATGTCGCCGATGGCCTCAGGTTCACCGTGTCGGATACGGGGATCGGCATGACGGCGGAGGAACTGTCGCGCATCTTCCAGCCCTTCACCCAGGCCAATGCCGAAACCACGCGGCGCTATGGCGGCACCGGCCTTGGCCTCACCATCAGCCGCCGCATCACCGACCTCCTGGGCGGCAGCATCTCGGCTGAAAGCACGCCGGGACAAGGCACCTCGCTCACCGTCACGCTGCCCGGACTGGCGAGCGTCGATACCACGCCCCGCCACAGCACGGCGCTGGCGGGACGTCGCTTCCGTCTCGCCATCGGCAATGATTTCGTCGCTGAACATTTCGCCAGCCAGTTGCGCGCGCAAGGTGCGGGCGTCATCACGCCAGCGGAACTGGGCGTGACTGATCCGCGCCACCTGCTGCGCAACAATATCGATGCCATCATCTGCGACTCACACTCGGGGCCTGCACTTCTGGAAGCCGCACGCCGCATCGCCAGGCAGGGGAAGCCGCTGCCGCAGATCTGGATCCTGCTGACACCGGACGAGCGCCGTCCGCTGCAGCACCTGCTCAAGCATCCGCTCACGGGCTATCTCATGCGCCCGGTGCGCTGTTCAACGCTGGTCGAACAACTGACCTCGCGCGACTCCGCCTTCATCCGCACCGCTGCCGCACAGTTGCGCACCATTGCGACGCGCGCCCATGCGGGCATCAGCCTCAACGTGCTGCTGGCCGATGATACGCCTGTGAACACCGTCATCGCCCGCACCATCCTGGAAAAAGCCGGGCACCGCGTCACCGCCGTGAGTTCCGGCGAAGCGGCGATTGCGGCGATTGGCGCAGGCGGGCCGTTCGACATCCTGCTGCTCGACATGGAAATGCCGGGCCTGAGCGGACCCGAGACGGCACACCTCATCCGCGCCGCCGAGGCGGAAAATGGCGTGCCACGCCTTCCCATCCTCGCCCTCACCGCCAACACGCGGCCAGAGGCCATCCACGCCTGCCTCGCGGCGGGCATGGACGGGCATCTCGCCAAGCCCTTCGACCGCCACGACCTTGAGATCACGGTGGCGCGTCTGGCGCAGCGCGCCGCAGCCTGATTCCGTTACCGCCCCGACATGGTTCCGCGATAAGGAGCGGGTCATGACCACCACCCTTGCCGAACGCGGCCCCTTCATCGCGAGGCTCGCCCAATCCGCCGATGACATCGCCGCCGCCCAGCGCCTGCGCCACAGCGTGTTCCGGGGCCAGGGCACGTCCGGGCACGACGCCGACCGCTTCGATGCGCTGTGCGATCACCTGCTGGTGGTGAAGACAGGAGCTTCCGCTGGCGATGGCATCGCCGTGGACGGCGGAGAACTCGCCGGCACCTACCGCCTGATCCGCGAGGAGGCGGCGGCCAAGGCCAACGGCTTCTACACGCAAGGCGAATACGACCTCGCGCCACTCCTCGCCCGCAAGCGCGGACTCACCTTCCTTGAACTCGGCCGTTCCTGCGTGCGCGCCGACATGCGCGACCAGCCGGTGGCCGAACTTCTCTGGCAGGGCATCTGGAATTATGTGCGCACCCACCGCATCGACGTGATGATGGGCTGCGCCAGCTTCGAGGGCACCGATCCGGATGTGCACGCCGAGGCGCTGTCCTTTCTCGCCCACACCGCGAAGGCCCCGGAGGACTGGCACGTGCGGGCGCTGCCGGAGCGTTATGTTGCCATGGCGCGCAGACCCCTCTCGGAGATCGACCAGCGCAGCGCCATGCGGGCGCTGCCGCCGCTCATCAAGGGCTATGTGCGGCTGGGCTGTCATGTGGGGGATGGCGCCGTCATCGACCACGACTTCAACACGACGGACGTGCTGATCGTGCTGCCGGTCGCCGCCATCAATCCGCGCTACTTCGCATATTTCGGCGCACCTGCAACGGCGTGACGGCGCGCCTCACCAGTTCAAATCAAAGGCCGCAATCGCCGCGAGGTTGACGATGTCGTTGGTGGTCGCCGACATCGAGGCAATCTGCACCGAGCCTGCGATGCCCGTGAGCAGCGGGCCGATCACGGTGACGCCGCCCAGTTGCTGCAGCATCTTGGTCGAGATCGAGGCCGAGTGCGCGGCGGGCATCACCAGGACGTTGGCGGGGCCGGTGAGACGGCAGAAGGGATAGAGCGCCATCGCTTCCCGCGAGAGGGCGACGTCGGCCGCCATGTCGCCGTCGAATTCGAAATCCACGCCGCGCTGGCTGAGAAGCTGCACCGCCTCCTTCACGTAAGCCGCACGCTCGCCCTTGGGATAGCCGAAGGTGGAGTAGGAGAGGAAAGCGACGCGGGGCTCGTAGCCGAACTTGCGGGCAACACCGGCTGCTTCCTGGGCGATGTCGGCCAGTTCGATGGCGGTCGGCAGCTCATGCACCGAGGTGTCGGCGATGAAGACGGTGCGGCCGCGCACCAGCGCCATGGAAACGCCGATCGGGCGGTGGCCTTCGCGGATGTCGATGGCGCGGCGGATGTTGTCGAGCGCCAGCGAATAGTTGCGGGTGAGGCCCGTCACCATGGCGTCGGCATCGCCCATCGCCACCATGCAGGCCCCGAAGACGTTGCGGTCCTGGTTGGCAAGGCGCTGGCAATCGCGGAACAGCATGCCGTCGCGCTGCAGGCGGGCGTAGAGATAGTTGGCGTAGTCCACGTTGCGGTCGGAGAGGCGGGCGTTGAGGATTTCCACGCTCTCATGCAATTCCACGCCCGAGGCCTTGAGGGTGCTGGCAATCACCTCCTCGCGGCCGATCAGGATCGCCGTGCCAAGGCCCGCCGCCGCATAGGCATTCGCCGCGCGGATCATGCGGTCTTCCTCGCCTTCCGCAAACACCATGCGCTTGGGCTTGCGGCGGACATAGCTGAAGACATTCTGCAAGGTGCCGGCAATGGGATCGAGGCGGGCCGACAATTGCGCGGCATAGGCCTCGAGGTCGGCGATGTGGTGGCGGGCGACGCCCGATTCCATGGCGGCCCGCGCCACGGCAACCGGCACGCGCGAGATGAGGCGCGGATCGAAGGGCACGGGGATCAGGTATTCGCGCCCGAAGGTGAGGCGCGAACCGTGATAGGCCGCGGCCACTTCGTCGGGCACGTCCTCCTGCGCCAGTTCAGCGAGGGCACGGGCGGCGGCGACCTTCATCTCCTCGTTGATGGTGCGGGCCCGCACATCGAGCGCGCCACGGAAGATATAGGGAAAGCCCAGGACGTTGTTGACCTGGTTGGGATAGTCGGAACGGCCCGTCGCCATGATCGCATCGCTGCGCACGTGATGGGCATCTTCGGGCGTGATCTCCGGATCGGGATTGGCCATGGCGAAGATGATTGGGTCCTTGGCCATGCTCTTCACCATGTCGGGCGTGAGCGCGCCTGCAACGGAAAGGCCGAAGAACACGTCGGCGCCGTTCATGGCATCGGCGAGGGTGCGCATGGGCGTGTCAACTGCGTGCGCCGACTTCCACTGGTTCATGCCCTCGGTGCGGCCCTTGTAGACGACGCCCTTCGAGTCGCAGAGGATGACGTTGTGGCCGGGCACGCCCAGCGACTTCACCAGTTCGACGCAGGCAATGGCGGCAGCACCCGCGCCGTTGCAGACGAGGCGGAAATCCTTGAGCGAGCGCCCCGTCAGTTGCAGCGCATTGATGAGGGCGGCAGTGGCGATGATGGCCGTGCCGTGCTGGTCGTCATGGAAGACGGGAATGTCCATGAGTTCGCGCAGGCGCTGTTCGATGACGAAACAGTCCGGCGCCTTGATGTCCTCAAGGTTGATGCCGCCGAAGGAGGGGCCGAGGTAGCGCACCGCGCCGATGAACTCGTCCACATCTTTGGTGTCGACTTCGAGGTCGATCGAATCCACGTCGGCGAAGCGCTTGAAGAGCACCGACTTGCCCTCCATCACCGGCTTCGAGGCGAGCGCGCCCAGGTCGCCCAGTCCGAGGATCGCGGTGCCGTTGGAAATCACCGCCACAAGGTTGCCCTTGGTGGTGTAGTCGTAGGCGGTGGAGGGGTCTTCGGCGATCCGGCGCACGGGCACGGCGACGCCGGGGCTGTAGGCCAGCGACAGGTCGCGCTGGGTGGCCATGGGCTTGGTGGGATTGATCTCAAGCTTGCCGGGCTTTCCCCTCTGGTGGAACTGCAACGCCTCCTCGTCGGAAATGGTGGGCCGGCGGGGCATCTTGCGGGGCGGGGTGCTCATGATGGGCTACTGTTTCCTGGATCTGGTCTTGTCTGGTCTTGGGCCAAGGCGGCCGGTTCCCAAACTAGAGAGCAAGTGGCCCGCGCTCAAGGCCGGAAAAGCCTGCAAAAAGTCGTACGCCGCTTTCTGGCTTCGGCAGTGCAGCAAGCGGGTTCCGTTGCGGGGAAAAGCGCGCTATTCGAGTGCCATGCATGGCCTGACCCAGGATGAGGACAAAAGCGGCGGCGGGGAGCGCCCGACGCCCATGATGGCGCAGTACCTGGAGATCAAGAAAACCCATCCCCACAGCCTGCTCTTCTACCGCATGGGCGATTTCTACGAGATGTTCTTTGCCGATGCGGAGGTGGCATCCTCGGTGCTGGGCATTGCGCTCACCAAGCGCGGCAAGCACCTGGGCGAGGATATCCCCATGTGCGGCGTTCCCGTCCATGCCGTCGATCATTATCTGCAGAAGCTTATCCGCCACGGGCACAAGGTGGCAATCTGCGAGCAGATGGAAGACCCGGCCGAGGCCCGCAAGCGCGGCGCCAAGTCGGTGGTGCGGCGCGACGTCATCCGTCTCATCACGCCCGGCACCATCACCGAGGACACGCTGCTCGACACCGGCAGCGTCAATCATCTGACGGCGCTTGCATGGCTGCGCGGCAGCGACGAACTGGCCCTGGCCTGGTGCGACATCTCCACCGGCGATCTCTCGGTCACGGTGAGCGAGCGCACCCGGCTTTCCGCCGACCTGTCACGCATCGCGCCATCGGAACTCATCATCGCCGACAGCGCGCTCGATGAACCACAGCTCGGGCGCATGGCGCGGGAGTGCGGCGCTGCCCTGTCGCCACTCCCCCTCAGCCGCTTTGACGCAACCGCCGCCGTGCACCGGCTGACCCAGCACTTTGCCGTGGCAAGCCTCGCGGGCTTCGGCTCCTTCTCACGGGCCGAGACGGCGGCGCTGGGCGCACTTCTCGACTACATCCAGCTCACGCAGGTCTCGCAGATGCCGCATCTGCGGACGCCGCGGCAGGACAACCCGGCGCAAGGCTTGCTCATCGATGCGGCCACCCGCGCCAATCTCGAACTCACGCGCACGCTTTCCGGCGAACGGCAGGGAAGCCTGCTCGCCACCATCGACCGCACCGTCACCGCCAGCGGGCGGCGCAGGCTCGCGGGCCTCCTCGCCCAGCCCCTTGCCGACCCTGCGGCCATCGCGGCACGCCTTGATGGCGTCGCGGCCTTTGCTGCGGCGGATGCCATGCGGGCGGCACTGCGCGATGCGCTGGCCGCGATGCCGGACCTGGAGCGGGCCTTGGCGCGGCTCTCGGCCAACCGCGGCGGTCCCCGCGACCTCGCGATGATCCGTGACGGACTGCTGGCGGCGCAGCGCATCGTGGAGCGGCTGTCGGGCCAGGGCGATCTTCCGGCGGCACTCACCGATTGCATGACGGTCATCGCGGCGGCCCCGCGCGACATGGCGGAGAGGCTCGGCGCGGCGCTGGCGGCAGAACTGCCCCATCTCGCCCGCGACGGCGGCTTCATCGCGGCGGGCTACCTTGCCGACCTCGACACGCAGCGGGCGCTCCGTGATGACACGCGCCAGGTGATCGCGGCCCTGCAGGCGCGCTATGCCGAGATGACCGGGGTGCGCACGCTTCGCATCAAGCACAACAACATCCTGGGCTACTTCATCGAGGTGAATGCCCAGCAGGCCGAGGCGCTGCAGTCGCCGGAGCTGCCCACCAAATTCCAGCACCGCCAGAGCATGGCGGGCGCCATGCGTTTCTCGACGCCGGAACTCATGGACCTGGAGCAGAAGATCGCGGGCGCCTCCGAGCGGGCCCTGGCCATCGAGCTATCCCTGTTCCACGATTTCGTCTCCGCCGTCATGGCGGCCAAGGACGCGGTCTCCGCCTGTGCCGCAGCCCTTTCCAGCCTCGATTGCCTGTCGGCGCTGGCGGAACTTGCGGTGCGCGAGAATTACGTGCGGCCCACCGTCGACACCTCCGCCGTCTTCGATGTGCGCGGTGGCCGCCATCCTGTCGTGGAGGCGGCGCTGGCCAAGGCGGGCGACACGCGCTTCACGCCCAATGACTGCGCGCTGGGTGGCGAGGCGGAGCGCGTGTGGCTGCTCACCGGTCCCAACATGGCGGGCAAATCGACCTTCCTCCGCCAGAATGCGCTCATCGCCATCCTGGCGCAGATGGGAAGTTTCGTGCCGGCGCAATCCGCCCACATCGGCGTCGTGGACCGCCTGTTCAGCCGCGTCGGCGCGGCCGACGACCTGGCGCGCGGACGTTCCACCTTCATGGTGGAAATGGTCGAGACGGCGGCGATCCTCAACCAGGCAACGCCGCGCTCGCTCGTCATCCTTGATGAAATCGGCAGGGGCACGGCAACCTTCGACGGCCTCTCCATCGCCTGGGCGGCACTCGAATACCTCCATGAGGTGAACCGCTGCCGGGCGCTCTTCGCCACGCATTATCACGAACTCAACGTCCTCACCGGCACGCTCGCGAGCCTCACGGCGCGCACCATGGCGGTGAAGGAATGGAAGGGCGACATCATCTTCCTGCATGACGTGGTGAAGGGGGCGGCCGACCGTTCCTACGGCATCCAGGCGGCGCGGCTTGCCGGACTGCCGCCCGCCGTGATCACGCGGGCCTTCGAAGTACTGAAGCATCTCGAACAGCAGCGGGACGAGAAGCCCGCCGGCCATTTCGCCGACGACCTGCCGCTGTTCTCGCTCGCGCGAGCCGCCACGGCGCAGCCACACCCTCACTCCGGCCCCGACCTGTTGCGTGAAAAGCTGGCAGGGCTTGACCCCGACCAGCTCACGGCGCGCGAGGCGCTCACTCTGCTCTATGAATTGAAAACGCTTTCGGGCAAGGACGGCGCGTCATCATGACCACGCCGCTCCCGCTCGACCAGTTTCCGTCTGCCCTCAAGGCCCTGCTTGAACCGCCGGGGCAGACGCCGTTGGCCCTGCGGACCGCCGCCTCGAAACTCGTCCGCGATTGCCTCGCCACCTTGCGCAGCAATGCCGAAGCGCAATTGATGAGGCACGGCCACGGCACGGCTTGCGCCATCATGCTCTCGGACGGCGAAGACGCCATCATCCGCGCGCTGTCCGATTTTGCCCGCAAGGACGTGTTCAAATCAGGCGAACTGCCGCTCGCCATCGTTGCCGTCGGCGGTTACGGGCGCGGCACGCTGGCGCCGGGATCGGACATCGATCTCCTCTTCCTCACTCCCTCGATCGAGGAGCGGCGCGTGGGAGAGGCGGTGGAGTTCCTGCTCTATGCCCTCTGGGATGCGCGCCAGAAGGTTGGCCACGCCACCCGCACCGTGGCGGACTGCGTGCGCCTCGCCAAGACCGACAACACCATCATGACAGCCGTGCTGGAGGCGCGCTTCATCTGCGGTGATGCCGCCCTCTTTGCCGAACTGCAATCGCAATACCGCAGCGGCATCCTGCAGAAGGAAGCGCGCCGCTTCGTCACCGACAAGCTGGCCGAACGTGACAACCGCCATGCCAAGTCCGGTGAGAGCCGCTATGCGGTGGAGCCCGACCTGAAGGACGGCAAGGGCGGATTGCGCGACCTTCACACCCTGTTCTGGATTGCCAAGTTCCTCTTCGATGCCAACTCGCCCGCCGAGCTGGCCGAGAAGGGCGCCTTTTCCCGGGATGACCTGCGCCGTTTCCAGAAGGCGGAGGATTTTCTCTGGGCGGTGCGATGCCACCTGCATTTCATCGCCAAGCGCGGCGAGGACAAGATTTCCTTCGACCGTCAGGGCGAACTTGCCGAACGCCTGGGCTACAAGGCCCATGGCGGCTTGAAGCATGTCGAGCGCTTCATGAAGCACTACTTCCTGGTGGCCAAGGAGGTGGGCGATCTCACGCGCATCTTCTGCGCCAGCCTGGAAGCGCGGCACCTGAAGGAACCGCGCTCCTTCCGCCGCATCATCGGGCGGCTGCTGCCCCGGGGCCGGACG
>CALMLK010000180.1 GCA_937868035.1 uncultured Alphaproteobacteria bacterium | reverse complement strand
AACATTACGAAAAACCGCCATGGCAGCCCTTATACGGCCAGGCGATTGAGGAACCTCAGCTTTATCAGTGAGATGGCGGGGATAAAGCAGAAATGGCCCGATATTGCAAGGACCGGGCTGCAACCCCTGCCGGGCCTCGCCCCCAACCCCGCGTTGCTTGACCTCCGCAGGTCCCGGCCTATGGTCCGCCCCCTTTTTCCGGACCGGGGACTGAGCAGGGAATCATGAGCACCACAGATTTCGAGAAATTCCATGGCCGCCTCGGCCGGGTCGAGTTCATTGCCCTTGTGGCGGCGATGATCGCCATCAATGCCTTCGCCATCGACATCATGCTGCCGGGCCTGCAGGACATCGGCCAGAGCCTTGGCGAGGCGGACGAGAACCGGCGGCAGCTGGTGATCCCGCTCTACATGCTGGGCTTCGGCATTCTGCAACTGGTCTTCGGACCGCTGGCTGACCGCTTCGGCCGGCGCACGCCGCTTCTTGCCGGCATGGCCGTCTATGTGCTGGCCGCCGGAGCCGCCTTCTTCGTCACCGACTTCAATGCCCTGCTGGCGCTGCGCTTCCTGCAAGGGGCCGGAGCGGCGGCGACGGCTGTGATCGCCATTGCGCTGGTGCGCGACCTTTTCGTGGGCGACGAGATGGCCAAGACCCTGTCGCTGGTCTTCATGGTGATGATGGCCTCACCCATCTTTGCGCCGGGCCTCGGGCAGTTCCTGCTGTCCATCATGCCGTGGCAGGGCCTGTTCGGTTTCATGGCGGGCTTCGGTGCGCTGGTGATGGCGTGGACCTATTTCCGCCTGCCCGAGACCCTGCATCCGGAATACCGCCGCCCCTTCACGGCGCGGGCGATCGTGGAAGGGTTCGCCATCGTCTTCGGCAACCGCGTGTCGCTGTCCTACATCATGGCGACGGCGCTGCTCTTCGGCGCGCTGATGGGCTTCCTCACCTCCTCGCAGCAGATCTATGTGGAGCATTATGGCGTGGGCACGCTGTTTCCTCTGTTCTTCGCGGCGGGCGGCGCCATCAGTGCCTTCGGCGGCTATCTCAATTCCCAGGCGGTGATGCGCTTCGGCATGCGCCGGCTATCGCATGGCGCGCTGGCGATCTTTGCCGGCGTTTCGCTGGTGATGGTGGTGCTGGGGGCGCTCGGCCTACTGCCGGTGTTCCTGTTCTTTGCCCTGCTCAGCACCAACTTCCTCGTCTTCAACTTCATCATGTCGAACTTCGGGGCGCTGGCCATGGAGCCCCTGGGCGAGGTGGCGGGCACCGCCGCCTCCACGCAGGGCTTCCTGCAGATGGTGATCGGGGCGGCGCTGGGCACGGTGATCGGACAGCTCTATGACGGCACGCCCGTGCCCATGGCGCTGGGTTTCGTCGTTCTCTCCGCGGCAGCGGGTGCCATTGTCTTTTTTGGAGCAGGGCGTCATGCTCTCTCCAAAGAGACAGCTTCATGACACCCACCACAAAAACCGTCCTCGCCGAACTCAAAGCCCACGCCCGCGAAGGCCTTCCCGACATGCGGAAGGCCTTTGCGCCATCGAAGAGGGGCAACGGCCGCTTCACGGAATTCTCCGCGGGTCTCGATGACCTTGTCATGGATTTCTCCAAGTGCCGGGTCACGTCCAAGACCATGAAGCTGCTGGCGGCGCTCGCCAAGGCAGCCGATGTGGAAGGCCAGGTGCACAAGATGATGCGGGGCGACATCATCAACACCACCGAAGGCCGGGCCGTGCTGCACACCGCGTTGCGGCGGCCGAAGAGCGAACTCGTCTTCCTCGGCGGCCACAACGTCGTGCATGACGTGCATGATGTTCTGGAAGCCATGGCGCGCTTCGCCGTGGAGGTGCGGCAGAAGCATGTGGCGGGCAAGATCACGGATGTCGTCAACATCGGCATCGGCGGGTCGGATCTGGGGCCTGTCATGGCCACGCTTGCGCTGTCGCCCTACCATGACGGGCCGCGCGCGCACTTCGTCTCCAATGTGGATGGGGCGCATATCGCCGACACGCTGAAGGAGCTCAATCCGGAGACCACTCTTTTCCTCGTCGCCTCCAAGACCTTCACCACCATCGAGACCATGACCAACGCGCGCACGGCGCGGGGCTGGCTCGTCGAGAAACTGGGCGAGGCCGCCGTCGGCGATCACTTCGCCGCCATCTCGACAGCGCTCGACAAGGTGAAGGCCTTCGGCATTGCCGAGAACCGCATCTTCGGGTTCTGGGACTGGGTGGGCGG
>CALMLK010000179.1 GCA_937868035.1 uncultured Alphaproteobacteria bacterium | reverse complement strand
CCGTCCCGCCGTCAAGGCCGCCATCAGGCCAGCCGGTCCTGAACCGATGACCAGAAGGTCACAATGGGCGTAAGACTTCTCGTACTTGTCGGGATCGGGTTCCTTCGACGCCGCACCGAGCCCCGCAGCCTTGCGAATGATGGGCTCGTAGATCATTTCCCAGAACTTCGCGGGCCACATGAAGGTCTTGTAGTAGAAGCCCGCCACGAACATCTTGGAGGCAAGCCCATTCAGGGCACCCACATCGAAGTTCAGGGATGGCCAGCGGTTCTGGCTTTTCGCAACCAGCCCCTCGTACAATTCGATCATCGGTGCGCGGGTGTTGGCCTCCTTGCGCCCGCCTTCCCGCAGTTCAACGAGCGCATTTGGTTCGGCAGCACCTGCGGTGATGACGCTGCGCGGACGATGATATTTGAACGAACGGCCCATCAACGTCACGCCATTGGCGAGAAGCGCCGAGGCCAGCGTGTCACCATGGTGCCCGGTGAAGCTCTTGCCGTCGAAACGGAATGACAGCGTGCTGTCACGATCAATGAGGCCACCGCGGTCCAGACGGAAGGATGTCATGCGCCAGCCCTCCCGCGCTTTTTCGCATAGTCGCGTGCAGTCACCACGGCCAGCACAGCGTGGGTTTGCGTGTTGCGCGTGACGACCAGCCAGGCCCGGCATCCGCCGGAATGATGGGTGTATTCATCGAAGGGTCCGCGCGGATTGTCGCGCAGGTAAACGAAGTCGAACCACTGGTCCATCGTGGCTGGATCATTCGACGTCGGACGCTGCGGCTTGGCATCGCCGAGGAAGGTGAACTCCTCGACAGGACGGGGGCCACAATGGGGGCAGGTGATCAGCATGGTCTCATCTCAGTGCAGGTTGGGCGTCGCGCCCTGCCCTTTTTCGTCGATCATGTAGCCGTGGCGGAACCGGTCCAGCCGGTAGGCCGCGTTCAGCTTGTGCAATTCGTTCCTGGCAATCGTGTGCGCAAAGCACCAGCCGGACGCCGGCGTTGCCTTGAAGCCGCCATAACACCAGCCCGCATTGAGGTAGAGACCATCAATGGGCGTCTTGTCGATGATGGGCGAACCATCCATGGACATGTCCATGATGCCACCCCAGGAGCGCAGCACACGCACCCGCGCCAGAGACGGAATCATGGCAACGCCCGCTTCGATCACGTGCTCCACCATGGGAAGGTTGCCGCGCCGCGCATATGAATTGTAGCCGTCGATGTCGCCGCCGAAGACCAGTCCGCCCTTGTCGGATTGCGACACATAGAAGTGTCCGGCACCGAAGGTCACGACGCCGTCGATGTACGGCTTCAGCCCCTCCGAGACAAAGGCCTGCAGGACGTGGCTCTCGATCGGCAGCTTCAATCCCGCCATGGCAGCCGTTTCCGACGAGTTGCCCGCCGTGGCAAGACCGAGCTTTTTGCAGCGGATGAAGCCCTTGTTGGTATCAACGCCCACCACCTTGCCGCTTTCAATGCGGATGCCAGTGACTTCGCAATTCTGGATGATGTCGACACCACGAGAGTCAGCACCGCGCGCATAGCCCCAGGCCACCGCGTCATGCCGCACCGTGCCACCGCGCCGTTGCAACAATCCGCCCTTGATGGGGAAGCGCGGATTGGCGAAATCAAAGAAAGGATACATCGCCTTCACGTCGTGGGCATCGAGAAGTTCGGCATCGACGCCGTCGATGCGCATGGCATTGCCACGGCGCGCGAAGGCGTCGCGTTGGGCATCGGTGTGGCAGAGATTGAGCACACCGCGCTGTGAGACCATGGCGTTGAAATTGAAGTCCTGCTCCAGACCCTCCCACAACTTCATCGACCATTCGTAGAAGGGATTGTTGCCGGGCAACATGTAGTTGGAGCGTACGATGGTCGTGTTGCGTCCAATATTGCCGGACCCGAGCCACGATTTCTCCAGCACCGCCACATTGGTGATGCCATGCTCCTTGGCGAGATAGTAAGCGGTGGCGAGACCATGCCCGCCGCCGCCCACGATCACCACATCATAGTCTTTCTTCGGCTCAGGCTCACGCCAGGCCGGCTGCCAGTTCTTGTGTCCCGACAGCGTGTTCTTGAGAAGTGAAAATACGGAGTACTTCATTCTTTTCTGTTTCTCTCCATCACCGCATGCACCGGTGACCCGTTGGGATGGCCGGACCATCGCCCGGCCACGGAGACGGGGTTAGCAATCCAGTGTGGTGTCGCGCTCCCACTGGGTGAGATGGCGGCAATACTGGTTCCACTCATTGTGCT
>CALMLK010000178.1 GCA_937868035.1 uncultured Alphaproteobacteria bacterium | reverse complement strand
TTTCAACCGCGCAGCAGGCGAGGCCGAAGGTCATCCACATCAGTGAACCCGTGCGGGCCCAGTTGATCAGGTCATCCGACGTCGTGACGAGGAAACCCTTGTCGGCGAGCTCCGCGTTGATCTCGGTGAAATACTCACGCTGCTCGGGTGTTGCGGTTTCGATCAATCCCATTCGAGCGCACCTTTCCGCCATTCATAGATGAAGCCGATGGTCAGCACGGCGAGGAAGATCATCATTGACCAGAAGCCGAACACGCCGATCTTGCCGAGGCTCACGGCCCACGGAAACAGGAAGGCCACTTCGAGGTCGAAGATGATGAAGAGGATGGAGACGAGATAGAAGCGCACGTCAAACTTCATGCGCGCATCGTCAAAGGCATTGAACCCGCATTCATAGGCCGAGAGTTTCTCGGGATCGGGTTTGCGGTAGGCGATCAGCATGGGCGCGATCATCAGCGCCAGCGCGATGAAGGTTGCGATTCCCATGAAGATCGCAATGGGCAGATAAGATTGCAGAAGTTCCGGCATGACCCCTCGGCACCGGGGGCCGTTGGACTCGCCCCCAATCTGCCGCGTTGGTAGCGCAGCGCACCGGGCCCTGCAAGGTTTTATGGCCGGTTTGTGCGCGGCAAAATGCAACTGTATCAGAACCCTGCGCCGGTGCTGCACGGCCCGGAAAAGCAAAAGGCTGCCCGAAGGCAGCCTCTTGATTGCAACCAATAAATGGCGCGAGTGACGGGGCTCGAACCCGCGACCTTCGGCGTGACAGGCCGACGCTCTAACCAACTGAGCTACACCCGCTTGGGTGGGCGCCGAATAGAGGGGCATCCCCACCCTGTCAAGCGGGTTCCGAAAATTAGAACGATGAACCGTCCTTTTTGACGAACTTGTATTTTCCGCCGTCCGGCAAGGCCTTCATGTCGATGTCGCTGTAGTGGGCGATTTCACCCTCTTTCCGCGATCCCACCTCAAGATAGAGCGCCCTTTTCGCCGTGCGGTTCTGCAGGCAATGGCCGTTGCCGTTTCCGGCCTTGAAGCCCGCGCACATGCCGGGCGTGAGCACGTGTTCGCCGGAATCATCCACCAGCACCAGTTCGCCTTCCAGCACGTAGACGAATTCATCCTCCTGCTCGTGCCAGTGCCGTTGCGCCGACCACGAGCCAGGCTCGATCACCGCCAGGTTCACGCCAAATTGGTCCAGCCCGAACTGGTCCCCCAGCACAAACTTGGCCCGCCCGATGCACGGCGCATTGTGCGGCGCCGGATAGCGCGACCCCCGCCGCGGCTCCCCGGCCATGGCGACGGCGGTCGATGGCGTTTTCGTCATGCCGGCTCCTTTTCTTTTGCCTCGATCTGGTTCACGGCATCCACAACCGCATCGAAGGTCAGCAGCGTGGAGGCGTGACGCGCCTTGAAGTCGCGCACCGGAAGCAGCGCCTCGCAGTCGGCCCAGCGCCCCGTGGGCGGCGGCCCCTCCTCTTTCAGCATCTTGTGCATGGTCTCGCGCAAGGCCTTGAGATCATCCGCGCGCGATCCCACCACATGCCGCGCCATGATGGACGAAGACGCCTGCCCCAGCGCGCAGGCCTTCACGTCATGGCCGAAATCGGTGACGACCCCGTCCTGCATCTTCAGGTCCACCGTTACCTTGGAACCGCACAATTTGGAGTGTGCAACAGCGGTTGCATCCGCGTCCGGCAGGCGCCGGAGCAGCGGAATGTCCGCAGCCAATCCCAGAATCTTTTTGTTGTAAACGTCATTGATCATGCGCATATCACCCCACGCGGGCAACCTGCCCTCATGGTCCTCAAACCGTCACCTTAGACCATGATATGGGAAGCGAGAATGCTTTCTGAAACAGGCCCCCCTGATCCACGGGCGGCGCGAAGCCGTAGTGTGGATATTCCGGAAACAATACACGCAAGGAATTCCCGCACCATGGACGTCAAGGTTCTCCAGAAGCCCATCGCCAAGCCCGTCACCCGCCCCACCCAGGAGGAGGCGGAAGCCGCCGTGCGCACGCTCCTTGCCTGGGCCGGCGATAATCCCAACCGTGAAGGCCTGCAGGATACGCCACGCCGCGTCGCCAAGGCCTATCGCGAGTATTTCTCGGGCTATGAGCAAGACCCGGCAGACATCCTCAACCGCGTTTTCGAGGAAGTGGCCGGCTATGACGACATGGTCATGCTGCGCGGCATTCCCTTTACCTCGCATTGCGAACACCACATCGCGCCGTTCCTCGGCCATGTGCATATCGCTTATC
>CALMLK010000177.1 GCA_937868035.1 uncultured Alphaproteobacteria bacterium | reverse complement strand
GCGGTGCGCCGCGCCGACCTTGCATATAGTTTGTGACCCCTATACTTTCTGGATGCGGGGGTTCGCTAGGAAGTCCTCTATGCTTTTTTCACTGCACCACGTCTCTATCCCAACCAATAACATGGAAGTCGCGCGCTCGTTTTATGAGAACGTGCTCGGCTTGAAGAAGGTGCCACGGCCCCGATTTTCCATTGATGGTGAATGGTATGGCATTGGGGCACTGCAAATCCATCTCACCGCTCACCCTAAGGCCAACTTTCGAACTGACCGTGCGGTAGACAATGATGACATTCATTTTGCGCTGCGGGTGGAGGACTTCGAAGCTGCTGTCGCTCATTTGCATCATTTAGGGTACGATGAAAACCATCCTGAAAATCATCCCCAAAAACTGATATTGAAGCGAACGGGGTTGGCAGGATTCCCTCAGGTATTACTGATGGACCCCGATAGAAACCTGATTGAGATAAATCGCGCTCCATTCAATTTCTGAGTGATGAATATCAGGTACAGGTTCTTTCCACACCGAGTCAGAAGCATGTCTGAGAGCGGGAGAAACGCCAATGACCGAGAAGCATTCGGTACCGCAGACCTGGAAACACGGCCTCAGCAGCCAAGTGGAAATCACGCCGAATTCCGAACCTGAAACCACTGGGCCTGGAGTTATGGGATTGGCCATCGGGTGATGCATGTTTTGATTGTGAGGTTATGGTCACGTTTGCCATTCCCGGCCCCCGGCACAGTGCCGCATTTGATCGCCGCCGCGGAATGACCTATGAGACCCTCATGTGCCAGGCCATGCTCGACAAGGGCGAATTCGATCCTGAACTTTGCCCGCTGCTCAAAGGCCTCTCGCCGGAGCAAATTGCCGTGCGCATGAAGCAGTTGCCCATTTCCGCCTGCCGCCGCAGCCTTGATGACCATGCCGAGGGCAAGCTCGCCCTGGATGAGATCGAATGCCCGGCAGAGCAGCACATCCGCGAATCCGCCCCTGCCTGAAATCCGCTTTGATCCGCCGCTCTTGACGATGGTCAAGACCGCATCGCCGCCACCGCCCTAACACGTCAAAACCGACATGTGGGGAGGAGGCAATGGTGCCATGAGTGAAGGCCTGACAAAATCCCAAGCGCGCAACATCTTCTTTGGGGGCTCGCTTTTCTTCTTTGTGGTGTTCGCTGGCTTGACGGCGCACAGCCACTATTATGCAGTGAGCACATCGACGAATGCGCAAAACCTGACTGAATCCGTGGAGCGGGGCAAACGCGTGTGGGAGCGCAATGCCTGCATCGACTGTCACACCATCCTGGGTGAAGGCGCCTACTTCGCGCCCGAACTCGGCAACGTCTTCGTGCGCTACGGCGGCAAGGACGATCCCGCGGGAGCAAAGGAAGCCATCAAGGCCTGGATAGCGAGCCAGCCCACCGGCATTCCCGGACGCCGCCAGATGCCGAACTTCCATCTCACCGACGGGGAACTCAATGACATCGCCGATTTCCTTGAGTGGGTGAGCAAGATCAACACCCAGGGCTGGCCGCCCAAGGACAGCGGCTGAGGAGGGGACACAATCATGAAATACCAGTCACAGAAAGTCGCACTGGCCTATTTTGCCTGTGCCATGGCGCTCTTCGCCGCCCAGGTGCTCTTCGGGCTCCTGGTCGGATACATCTACGTCGCGCCCAATTTCCTCGCGGAACTCGTGCCATTCAACGTCGCGCGCATGATCCACACCAACGCGCTGATCGTCTGGCTGCTGCTGGGCTTCTTCGGCGCATCTTACTATCTCATCCCGGAAGAAACCGAGCGTGAGCTGCATTCGCCCAAGCTGGCGTATATTCAGCTCATCCTGCTGATGGTCGGCGCCAGCGGCGCCGTGGTGGGCTATCTCTTCGGCATCCACGAAGGACGCGAATTCCTTGAACAGCCCCTGTGGGTGAAGCTCGGCATCATCGTCGCCGCGCTCATCTTCCTCTACAACGTCTCCATGACGGTGCTGCAGGGCCGCAAGACAGTCATCACCAACGTGCTGCTGCTCGGCCTCTGGGGCATTGCCCTGTTCTTCCTGTTCGCACTCTACAATCCGGCCAACCTGACGGTGGACAAGATCTACTGGTGGTACGTCGTGCACATCTGGGTCGAAGGTGTGTGGGAACTGGTCATGGCCTCCGTCCTTGCCTTCATGATGCTCAAGCTCACGGGCGTTGACCGCGAGGTGGTGGATAAGTGGCTCTATGTGATCGTGGCTCTCGCCCTGTTCACGGGCCTCCTGGGCACCGGCCACCACTACTACTGGATCGGCACGCCGGGTTACTGGCAGTGGATCGGCTCCGTCTTCTCGGCGCTGGAAATCCTGCCCTTCTTCGCCATGGTGATGTTCACCTTCATCATGGTGTGGAAAGGCCGCCGCGAGCATCCCAACAAGGCCGCACTCCTGTGGGCCCTGGGTTGCTCGGTGCTTGCCTTCTTCGGTGCCGGCGTGTGGGGCTTCATGCACACACTCGCCCCGATGAACTACTACACCCACGGCACGCAGGTGACGGCGGCTCACGGACATCTCGCCTTCTTTGGCGCCTATGTCTCGATGAACCTCGCCATCATCACCTACGCCATGCCCTACCTGCTGGGCCGAAAGCCCTATAATCAGGTGCTGAACATGGCGAGTTTCTGGCTGATGTCATCCGGCATGGCCTTCATGACCTTCACGCTCACCTTTGCCGGCGTGGTGCAAACCCACCTGCAACGGGTGCTGGGCCAGGGTTACATGGACGTGCAGGACCAGCTCGCGCTGTTCTACTGGATGCGACTGGGCTCGGGCGTGGTGGTGGTGCTGGGCGCGCTGCTCTTCATCTACGCCACCTTCGTGCCCCGCCGCGAAGTGATCACCAACGTCGTTTCGGCCCCGGCCGAATGACAGGAGCACACGCCATGCCGCTTGCCATGAACACGGAAACCCGGGCCGCCCCACCGGCGCCCTACTACGCACCGACAGGTGACGAGTGCCGTGTCTTTGAAGCGGCATGGCGAAACCGTCTGCCGCTGCTGCTCAAGGGGCCGACGGGCTGCGGCAAAACCCGCTTCGTCGCCCACATGGCGGCGCGGCTGGGCCTGCCGCTCTTTTCCATCGCCTGCCATGACGACCTGACCTCGGCGGACCTCACCGGACGCTACCTCCTGAAGGGTGGTGAAACGGTGTGGTGCGACGGGCCGCTCACCGCTGCGGTGCGCGCCGGCGGCATCTGTTATCTCGACGAGGTGGTGGAAGCCCGCAAGGATGTGACCGTCGTACTCCATCCCCTGACCGACGACCGCCGCACGCTCCTGCTGGATCGCACAGGCGAGACGCTTGTTGCACCGCCGTCCTTCATGGTGGTGGCGAGTTACAACCCCGGCTACCAGAACGTCCT
>CALMLK010000176.1 GCA_937868035.1 uncultured Alphaproteobacteria bacterium | reverse complement strand
GTTGAAGTCCATCGGCCTGACGGAAGCCTATCGCTCCCTCCACCCGCTGAAAACGGATGCCTACAGCTTCTGGGATTATCAAGGCGGGTCATGGCAGAAGAACAATGGCATCCGCATTGATCACCACCTGCTCTCTCCGCAGGCTGCAGATCATCTGGTGGCGGCGGACATTCATTCGCGGGTGCGGGGCTGGGAACGGCCTTCCGACCATGTGCCCGTGGTCATCACCCTGAAATGAAGAAACCCGCCGGCTGCTGCCGGCGGGTTTCCACTCAATCACCGAAGTGATGTGATTACTTGGCGGCGGTCTTGACGCCGAAGGCGGCGAAAGACGACTCGTAAGGCTTGTAGGCTTCCTTGGCGGCGGCAGAGTACAACTCGCCGAGCTTGTTGGCCTGGGCGACGAAGGACTCATAGGCTTCCTTGGCGTAACCCTGCTGCACTTCGAGAACACGCTCGAACGAGCGGGCAGCGGTGGCCTTTTCGAAAGCGCCCTGGCCCATTTCCACGGACTTGCGCGAATAGTCAGCAACTTCCTGGGCGATCGCCTGGAAGCCCTTGGTCATGGCGGTGCTGGAGGCAACCATGGCTTCAAAACCTTCCTTGCCGAACACCTGCATGTCTTCAAACGACTTCATTTTGTTGATCTCCTGAGGTACCTGGATGGCAACCTGTTGTGACCGCTATATGTGCACTGCAACATGATTGTCAAGCTGGAATTTTGCATTGCAACATGGCAGACCGTCTATTAAACGCGGGGCCACGAACCGGAGGCTGCTTCGGAGGTTTACCCAATGGTAAGAGCGTATCCGTAAAATTTTAATCTTTCGCTGCTGCCACCGGGGGCTGGCGGCTCCGCTCCGGCGGTCCCGAAACGGTTTTGGACAGGTGTAGATTTGCGTTTGACGTTGCCCAGCAGGCTCACAGCCCTCTTCTTGATGTTTGCCCTCAGCTTCCTTGCTGTCCTTCCCGGAACGGCCGAAGCGCGTGGCAAATTTGCCGCCCTGACTGTGGACGCGCGTAACGGAAAGATCATTTTCGACCAGGATTCCAATGGCTTGCGCCATCCTGCTTCGCTCACGAAAATGATGACACTTTATCTCGTGTTCGAAGACCTGAAGAACAAGCGCATCACCATGTCGACGCCGTTGCGCGTTTCGGCGCGGGCGGCCGGCATGGCGCCCTCCAAGATGGGCCTGAAGCCGGGTTCGACCATTACGGTGCAGCAGGCGATCTTCGCCCTCATCATCAAGTCGGCCAATGACGTGGCGGCCACGGTTGCCGAAAACCTGGGTGGCAGCGAATCCGCCTTTGCTGCCCGGATGACCAAAACGGCGCGGCGAATCGGCATGAGCCGGACCACCTACGTGAACGCATCGGGCCTCCCCAATCCGCGGCAGATCACCTCGGCGCGCGACCAGGCCACGCTGGGCCTTCGCCTGATGCGGGACTTCCCGCAGTATTATCCCTATTTCCGGTCCACCCAGTTCGTGTTCAAGGGCCGGGTGATCAAGACCCACAACCGGCTGGTGACGCGCTATCCCGGGACGGATGGCATCAAGACAGGCTATATCAACGCTTCGGGCTTCAACCTTGTTTCGTCGGTGCGCCGGGGCAACAAGCGTCTCGTGGGCGTGGTGCTGGGCGGCCGCACCGCCGGCAGCCGTGACACCTACATGATGGGCATGCTGACGCGTGCCTTCCCCAAGGCCGTGGACGGCAAGATGGTTGCGGCGAAGGCGGGCAGTGCTGCGGGCATCGTCGATCCGCTGAAGGCCATCAAGGTCAAGGATGCCGAACAGGCCGAAGCTCAGCAAGAGCAGCCGCAGCCCGACACCGCCGCACTCGCCGCCGCTGCTGACAGTGCTGCATCAGACACTGGCGATACCGATGAGGACGCCGCCGAAGGCCAGAACCAGGGCGGCCCGAAGGTGATTGAAGCCGAACTTGCAGGTTCCATGGACGGGAGCGATGACGCGCCCGCTGCCGAGCAGCCCTCGCAGGTTGCCTCTGTCCAGCCTCCCGTGCAGAAGGCCCTTCCCTTCCAGGTGAAGAAACCCGCGACACAGGCTGATGTGGACGCGATTGCGGTGGGCACACTGCCTGCCGTCTGGGCCGTCGAGATCGGCGATTTCAAGACCCGCAAGAGCGCTTCCGACGTGGTGGCGAAACTCAAGGCCAAGGACGGAACGCGGCTTGCCGGCAAGGACCCGAAGACGATTGCCGTGAAGCGCAATGGCAAGACGCTCTATCGCCTGCTGGTCACGGGCTATGATGAAATGTCGGCCAAGAAATCTTGTGCGCAGGTGGCGCGTCTCGGCAAGGACTGCGCCGTGCTTTCGCCGAACGGCTGATCAGGTTCCCAGCAACACATCCTTCGCGGCGTTGATCTTCGCTGCGAGATAGTCCGTGCCGCCCTTGTCTGGGTGGAAATCCTTCATCAACCGGCGATGCGCGGCGCGGACCTCGTCGGCACTGGCGCCGGACTTCAGGCCGAGAATTGCGTAAGCCTCGTCCTTGCTCATGCGGCCTGCAGCTGAGGGTGCCGCCCCTGCTCCGCCGCCCCAGGCCTGACGCCATTCCGGACGATTGCGGTCCAGCCACGCTTCCAGGAGCGCGCGGCTCTGGTCGCCGCTGCCACCGCAGAGGCCGTGGAAGTTCATGAGTTCGGTATCGGTCAGCCGTGAGAGCCGCTTGCCTTTGCTGGGGCCCGCCAGCACGTCGCCATCCATGCTGCCCGAGTCGTGATCAAGCTCCATGGAAAGATAAGCAGTAGCGACACGGCTTTTCTGGCCTGCCGACTTCTGGCCGCCCCACGGAAAGCCGTTGGGAAACACCGCCGTCTTGCCGACGAGGCCAAGGCCGAAGAGGAAGACGCCGATAGCGAGGTTCATCTGCCCGCGCAAAGCCAGCAGCCCGGCGAAGGCCATGATGCCGCCGCCCGCAAGTTTCTGCACGAACACGCGCGCTGCCTGCGGCGGCATGCGGGCCGACTTGCGGATGAGCCATAATCCGCCCACGACAATGATGAGAGCGATCAGGAATTGCGGCATCTTCTGAGTTTCCGTCCGGGCTACTTCAGCTGCTTCAGCAGCGCCTGACTTGCATTGCTGGATTTGGCGCGGGTTTCAAGCGCCTTGCGGCCGCCGGCAGCGTAGGCGGCCACGGCACCAAGCAACTCGGCAAGTACGCCGGGGCTTGCCGCATCCAACCTGAAATAGGCACCATTGGTGAGGCGGGCCACTTCGCGGAAGGCGCGCTCTGCGGTGGCGTCGTTTCCTTCCTGGAACATGAAAAGGCGCGTGCCGAGCAGGCCCACTTCGCCTGCGGTCTGGCAAATCGCGTCGACATTCTCTTCAAAGGCATCGCCCACAAAGACGACGGCGCTGACGCCTGTGCGGGCGGACTCCGCCTTCACATGGGAGAGCACCCGGGCAAGCTGCGTGTTCCCGCCCCGGCATTCCACCGCCGTCATCAGCCGGGAGAGCGCATCGGGGTCGGCCACCCATTTCGATGCCTTGCATTCATTGAAACCCCGGAAATAGACAAGCTGTACCTGCAACTGGCCAACCTTCTTCGTCTCCGAAAACATCCGGGACTGGATTGCCAATGCGGCATCCCAGGTGGGCTGACGGCTCATGGTGGCGTCCATGGCGAAGACCAGCCTGCCCTCGCCCTTGGCGTCCGCGACCGCCATGGTTTTCACCTTGTCGAGAAAGGCCGACACATCGCCACTGTGGGTTGGTGCGGCGGCATTCTTGCGGATCTGGTTCATCGTCACCCCTCACCCGGCACTTGAACGGGTCGCGCGTAGAGATAGGAAGTGCGGGCGCAATTTAAAGGCGTTTCTTGCGCCGCGCCGCTACGGGCACTTGCTGTCCTTGAGCAGTTCGAGCTTGGTCAGCTTGCCGTCGAGGACATAGGTGCCGTAGTCGAGGACGAGATCCGTGGTGATGCCGTTTTCGAGCATCAGGAAACTCGCCTGGTAGACGGGCTGCGCATCGGACTTTGCCTCGTCCTGATAATAGCTCACCGACATGGGCCAGACCGGGGCCTTCGACATTTCGCCACCGATCTTCTCGGGGATGCCGCTCTCCGGGCGCTTGCTGCCGATGAAGCTGATGACACGCAAGGGCTTCTCTTCTTCCGATCCCTCATACACCAGCGAGACATCGCGGCTCTCGCCCTTGTTTGCGGCCTCGATCAGTTTCTCCTGGAAGCGGGTGGGAAAGATGGCCGCGCCCGGGATGGTGAACTGCCTCGGCTTGACGGTGGTGATCTCGCCCTGCCCCGGAAGCGTCTCGGTGTCCTTCGTGACCTTGATGCGGCTCTCGCTGCTCAGCTTGGAATCGATGAATTGCTTCTGCGTCAGGTTGAATTCCAGCCCGTCGCCCGATTCCCAGGTGGTGAGCTGCGTATCACTCACCTGCGGGCCGCCCTCGGTGAAAACGATGCGGTTGGCGACGCGATAGCTCACGGCATAGCCCTCGCAGGCGGAGCCCGTGATCTCGTAGGCCAGCTTGCCGCTGACAGTGGTGATATTGTTTCCGGCTTCGATGCTTTTCGCCGTCAGGTCGTAATAGGCGCGGTGGGCCTGGAGAGCCGCGGCATGAACAGGGAGGGAGAACAGCACCGCGAAACTGGCACTGGAAAGAGCGAGGCGATTCATGGTCAAAGACTTCATCCGATCAATTGAGACGATGATAGCATGGACCGTGGCGAAAAGAGGCCAAAAATACTCGTCACCCGCAAGCTGCCAGATGCGGCGGAGGCTGCATTCTCGCAGCGCTTCGACTGCCGCCTCAACCCCACCGATACGGCGCTATCGGGGGCCGAGATCTGCACGCTCGCCGATGGCGCCTCCGGCATTGCCCTCACTTCCATGGACAAGTTCGACGCCGACCTGATCTATCGCCTGCCGCTGTCGGTGAAGATCATCTCCACGGTTTCGGCGGGTTATGAGCACATCGACCTGCGGGCCGCCGCCACGCGCGGCCTTGTGGTCACGAACACGCCGGGTGTGCTGACGGATGCCACCGCCGACATAGCGCTCTTGCTGATGCTGGGAGCGGCGCGTGGTGCCTCGTGGGGTGAAGGCATGGTGCGCGACAACCGCTGGCCGGGTGCCTCCATGGTGGCGCCGCTGGGTCACGACATGTCGGGGCAGCGGCTGGGCATTCTGGGCATGGGGCGGATCGGCCAGGCGGTGGCGCACCGGGCGCGGGCCTTCGGCATGACGATCCACTACCATAACCGCAAGCCTCTGGCGGAGGGCGATGCGCAGGGTGCGACCTATCACGCCGACCTCGCCGCGATGCTGCCGCACTGCGATTTCCTCTCGATCAACTGTGCCCTCACCGCCGATACGCGGAACCTGATCAACGCGCAGACTCTGGCGCTGCTGCCCAAGGGCGCCATCGTGGTCAACACGGCACGCGGCGGGATCGTGGAGGACAACGCCTTGATCGATGCCCTGTCGCGCGGACACATCGCGGCCGCGGGGCTTGATGTGTTTGCCAACGAGCCCAACATCGATCCGCGTTACCGTATCCTTCAGAACGTGTTCCTGCTGCCGCATCTGGGCAGCGCCACGCTGCGTACACGCACGAACATGGCGCTGAAGGCGCTGGAAAACCTCACCGCCTTCGCTGAAGGCAAAACCCCACCCGACAAACTGACCTGAGTGATACACATGGCCTCTCCTGAACGCCGCCTCAAAGACCTCGGCATCACCCTCCCGAAACCCGCCAAGCCGGTGGCGAGTTACGAAGGCTTTGTGAGGAGCGGTAACCTCATCTTCGTCTCGGGCCAGGTGCCCTTCGTCGACGGCAAGATCGCGGTTGCGGGAAAGCTGGGGGCGGAGGTTTCCCTCGAAGATGGCCAGAAGGCCGCGCGCATCTGCGCCATCAACATTCTCGCGCAACTCAGCGAGGCCACGGGCCACGACCTCACCAAGGTGGCGCGCGTGGTGAAGCTTGTGGGCTTCATCAATGCGACACCGGATTTCGTTGACGTGCCGAAAGTGATGAACGGCGCCTCAGACCTCTTTGCCGAGGTGTTCGGCGACCGGGGCAAGCATGCGCGCTCCACGGTTGGCGTTGCCGTGCTGCCGCTCAACTGCGCAGTTGAGGTGGAAGCCATCGTCGAGATCGAATGATGCGTTTCACACCGCAGATGCGAGACCTCTCCTGGCTGGTGGCGCGGCCCATCGCGCACCGGGGACTGCATGATGTGAAGGCTGGTGTTCTCGAAAATACCGAAGACGCCTTTGCCGCCGCGATTGCGGGTGACTATGCCATCGAGTGTGACCTGCAGCTGACCCGGGAAGGCGAGGCTGTGGTGTTCCACGACGAGACACTGCAGCGCGTGATGGAGGCTCAGGGACTGCTCAAGGAGTATACGGTCAAGCAGTTGAAATCATTTAATTATCGCGTGTCCAAAAATCGCATGCAGACGCTTGGGGAAATGCTGGACCAAGTGGACGGCAAGGTGCCGCTGGTGATCGAGTTGAAATCCCACTGGGATGGCGATGAGAGCCTGGCAAAGCGCGCGTTGCAGGTGCTCGAACGTTACGAAGGCCCCTACTGCATCATGTCTTTCGATCCCGATGCCGTGGCGGCTGTCGCGGCCTATTCGCCGCAGACGGTGCGCGGCATCACGGCGGACCGCACGGTTGATTCCTACTACAACGGCCTCTCGGTGGACCGCCGCCTGGAGATGCGGACATTCTCGCATCTCAACCGTACGCGCCCCCATTTCGTCTCGTTCTATTTCCGCGATCTGCCGTTTGCGCCGGTGCAGCGCATCCGCGCGGCCGGACACCCGATCATCACGTGGACGATCCGTTCGGAAGAGCAGGCAAGGATGGCGCGGCGCTATTCCGACCAGATCACCTTCGAGGGCTATAGCGCCTGATGGCCCCCCGCCTGCGGGTGGTGGAGACGATCGCGGACATTGCCGCCGCGGATTGGGATGGGCTTGCGGCGCAAGGCGGTGCGGACCGCAATCCCACGGTCTCGCACGCCTTCCTGCTGGCGATGGAACAATCCGGCTGCGTCGGCGGCAAATCGGGATGGCTGCCACGGCATCTGGTGCTGGAGGACGATGGCAAAGTGGTGGGCGCGGTGCCCGCCTATCTCAAATCGCATTCCATGGGCGAATATGTTTTTGACCATGGCTTTGCCGATGCGTTCCACCGTGCGGGCGGGCGCTACTATCCGAAACTGCAGGTCTCGGTACCCTTCACGCCGGTGCCCGGTCCCCGCCTCCTCGCGGCCGCGCCGGAGCGCCGCGTGGCTCTGGCCGAGGGATTGAAGCAGGAGGCGCTTGAGCTTGGCGCATCCTCGGTTCACATCACCTTCCAGCCACAAGAGGATTGGCGCCTGCTGGCGGAGCACGGGTTCCTGCAGCGCGAGGACCTGCAATTTCACTGGCACAATGCCGGATATGGAAATTTCGCGGATTTCCTGGCCACGCTCTCGTCATCGAAACGCAAGAACATCCGCAAGGAGCGCGAAGCCGTGGCAGCGCGAGGCATCACCTTCGCGCATGTGACAGGCGATGACCTGACGGCCCGGCACTGGGACGCCTTCTTCCGTTTTTACATGGACACGGGCTCCCGCAAATGGGGACGGCCCTATCTCAACCGGGACTTCTTCGCGCGCATTCACGACACGATGCGGAACGACATCCTGCTGGTGCTGGCGATGCGGGACGGGCGGATCATCGCCGGGGCCTTGAATCTCATCGGTTCCGAGCGGCTCTACGGCCGCAACTGGGGCTGCAGCGAGGATCATCCCTTCCTGCATTTCGAGACCTGTTACTACCAGGCCATCGACTTCGCCATTGCGCGCGGGCTCAAGGTGGTGGAGGCAGGCGCGCAGGGCGAGCACAAGCTGGCGCGGGGCTATCTGCCGGTGAAGACGTTCAGTTCACACCACTTCGCCCATGCGGGACTGTCGCGCGCCGTGGCCGACTATCTCGAAAGTGAACGGGCCGCTGTCGAGGAAAACCAGCAGGTGCTGTCCGAACATTCACCCTTCCGGGTGGAGCGGGAGTGAGGTGCGAGCGGCGCGGCCGCTCACATGGGATCACGAGGCGATGGCCTGCGTCACGTCGTCAAGAATGTCCTTCACGTCCTCAAGGCCAACCGACAGGCGCAGCATGCCGTCAGTGATGCCCATCATGGCGCGGGCTTCCTCACCGATGTTGCGGTGCGTGGTGGAGGCGGGATGCGTCATCAACGACTTGGCGTCGCCGAGGTTGTTGGAAATATCCACGAGGCGGAGATTGCGCAGAACGTCGAAGGCCTTCTTCTTGCCGCCCGTCACCTCGAACGTCACCATGGTGCCGCCCTTGCTCATCTGCTTCTTCGCCAAAGCATATTGCGGGTGGCTGTCGAGGTGCGGATAGATCACGCGGCTCACGCCCTTGATGGCCGAGAGATGCTCGGCCACCGCATGGGCGCTTTCGCTCTGGGCTTCGACGCGGAGCTTCAGCGTTTCCATGCCCTTGAGCAGCACCCAGGCGTTGAACGGCGAGAGCGACGGCCCGGTGTGGCGGAGGAATGGCTTCAGCAATTCTTCCTTGAAGGCCTTGGTGGAGACGATGGCGCCACCGAGCACACGGCCCTGCCCGTCCATGTGCTTGGTGCCGGAATAGACGATCACATCAGCGCCCATCTCCAGCGGCTTCTGCAGCACGGGGGTGGCGAAAATGTTGTCGACGACGAAGCAGGCGCCGGCGTCCTTGGCGATCTTGCCCACGGCGGCGATGTCGATGATTTCGAGAGTCGGGTTGGAGGGCGTCTCCAGGAACACGGCCTTGGTGGCGGGGGTCATGGCCTTGGCCCAGGCCGCCATGTCGTTGCCGTCGACAAGCGTGGAGGTGATGCCGAAGCGCGGCAGGATGTTGGTGATGATCTGGTAACAGGACCCGAAGAGTGCCTTGGAGGCAACGATGTGGTCCCCCGCCTTCAACTGGCAGGCGAGCGCGCCGTAGACCGCGGCCATGCCGGAGGCGACGCCGTAGCAGGCCTCCGCCCCTTCCAGCAGCGCCAATCGTTCCTCGAACATGGTGACGGTGGGGTTGCCATAGCGGCCGTAGACGTAACCGTCGTCCTTGTTGGCAAAGCGGTTCTCCGCCGTCTCGGGCGCGTCGTAGACGAAGCCGGAGTTGAGGTAGAGCGCTTCCGCCGTCTCGCCATAGTGTGAGCGGTCGAGGCCGCCGCGGACGAGCTTCGTGGCGTCGCCCCAGTGGGGTGCGTTCTTGGTGCGTGTCTTCTTGGTCATCGCTCTGTTGTCAGCTTTGCACCCAGGGCAACCCGTGTGACTTCCAGCCGTTGGTCTTGCCACGCTGGCCTTTTGCATCCTTGTCGCCTTCGAAACCTTCGGCGACGTTCCAGACATTGGTGAAGCCTGCCTTGCTCAATGCCGAGGCGGCCGAGGCCGAGCGCGCGCCGGAGCGGCAGAGGCAGAGGATTTCCGCATCCTGCGGCAGCTTCATGCCTTCGACTTCTTCCACGAAGCGGGCGTTGACTTCCATCTGCGGATAAACCTGCCACGACAGGCGGACCAGCCGGTCCACCTGCGGCACGCCGACAAAGGTCCATTCCGGCTGCGTGCGGACGTCGATCAGCACGGCATTGGCGTTCTTCTTGAGCCGCTCGTGGGCCTCGGGAGGGGTGATATCGCCCTTGTACATGGTCACACCATCAGTCTTGGGAGGGTTGAATTGGCGGGCCTCTTAACCTGTTTGCCGCAGGGCCGCAAATGGCAAGCGCCAGCTTGCGCGACAACGGAGGTGAAATATTTGGCCACGGCAGCGCGGCGTTCTGGCC
>CALMLK010000175.1 GCA_937868035.1 uncultured Alphaproteobacteria bacterium | reverse complement strand
GGGACAGCGCGCGAGAGGAGATCTGCGGTGAGTTCGATATCCGCCGGATTGCCGATGGTGAGGAGCGGTGTTCCTGCCTGAACGACCTGCTCGCTCTCGGCCAGCACACGCAAGATGCGCCCGGCAACGGGTGACTTGATGTCGGTGCAGCAGGTGTCGTCACTCGCCGCCGTTTCGATGAGGGCGGCTTCCGCCTTTTCCAACTCGCGCTCACGCACGCTGAGCGAGGCCTTCACGCTGTCAAGATTGGCCGCGCCCGTGTCAACGGCAAGCCTTGCCTTGTCGCGGGCGCTTTCCGAAATCGTTCCCTGCTTCGCCAGCCGTTCGGCGCGGGAAAGTTCGGTGCGAAGATATGCCAGTTGCGCTTCCGCCTGCTTCACGTCCGCCGCTGCAAGGTCAACACCTGCACGGGCCGATGCGGCAGTGGCCTCGGCGGCGCGGCGCAGACGCACATCGAGCAGGCCCGGCGCAACGGGGCGGATCGAAACCACGGCTTCGCCCGCGCGCACGTCATCTCCGGCGTGGCGGCCGATGCGCAGTGTCTGCCCGGCGATGGGAGACGACACGGTATAGACTTCGCGGATGCGGGCCTTGCCTTCCTCCTCCACGGTGACGGCGATGTCGTGGCTGGCGATCACCGCCGTCTCGACCTCCAGCGGCCGTGGCCACAGCGCCCAGGCAAATGCAGCACCGGTGAGCAAGACGATCAGTATGGTGGCGATCCGGCGCAGCATGTCATTCCCTCGTCTTCAAGACTTCTATCATGTCCAGCCTGTCGACGCGCCTCCGGACGATGAGACCCGAAACCGCGGTTGCGGCGAATACGATCAGGCTTGCCCAGGCATAGACATTGCGATTGACCACCAGCGGCACCCGGTAAAGCTCGGTCCGGAATCCTTCGGTCATGACATAGGCAAAGGCATAGCCGATGCCCCAGCCCAGGGGCTGCGCCAGAAGGACGACGATTGCCAATTCGCCCAGGAGAAGGGCCGAAATCTCGGCCTTGGTGAAGCCCAGGACGCGCAGGCTTGCCATCTCGCGCCCCTGTTCCGACAGCGAGATGCGCGCGAAATTATAGATGACACCAAAGGCAATGATCGCGGCCAGCGTAGCGTAGACGCTGATCATGATGGTGACATTCTGCGCCAGCGTTTCCCGGAATTTCTGCAGGGCGATGTATTGCAGCGAGATGAAGCTTGCGGCCGGCGTGGCCTTGAGTGCCGCGAACAACGCATCATGCTTGCTGGCATCAAGCGCCAGATAGGTGCCGCTGATGACGGGGCCTTCTTCCAGCAGCCTGTTCATGGCCTCGATGTCCATGAACGCCGTGAGGCCGATGAAGCCTGTGACGATCGCCGAGACCGTGACCAGATGGGTCTTCCGGCGGCCTTCGAGGACCGACACAGTCACCATGTCGCCGGTACGAAGCCGGAGCAGGCGGGCAAGGCTGTCTGAGATGACGACACCGCGCTCCGGCAGCGTGACGGGACGAAGATCGCCATCCAGCACGCGCGCGAGACCTGCACCGTGTTGGCGGCCCACCAGCGAGACACGCCGCTCCACTGCACCATTGCTGAATTTGACGGCAACGGCGCGGAAGGGTTCCGCCCGCATGACGCCGGGAAGCCGCCGCACATCGTACAGGGCGGATTGCGGGCGAACTTCCGTGAAGGTGATCGCGGCATCCTGCCGGTCGCTCCGCCGGAAGGTAATGTCGACCATGTGGTCGATGGAGCCGAAGGACCACAGCGAGCCCACGAGGATTGCAACGGAGAGCGCAACACCCATGATGCTGGCCGCCGAGCGCAAGGGCCAGTGGGTGAGGTGCCGCGTCACCATCACGGTCGATTGGCCGAAGCGCAGGTGAAGGCGGGGCACGAAGGAAAGCAGCTTGCGGTAGCGCTGGGGGGCGGGAGGGGCCATTGCCACTGCGGGCGAAAGCCAGGCGACCTCGCGCACCGCGTTCACCGCGCCGAACAATGCTGCCGCATAGGTCGCTCCGGCCGCAATGCCATAGACGGCGGGGTCGCGCGTGAAGACGAGAAACGGGAAGCTGAAGAACCGGGCGTAGAGTCTGGCCATGCCGACGCCAAGCCACACCCCGGCAGCAAGGCCGATCACGATGCCGCCCAGCGCAATCACCGTCACGAAGCCGCCGTAGTGGCGCACCACCGCGAAGGAGGAATAACCCATGGCCTTGAGCAGGCCGATCTGTTCGCGTTCGAGCGAGATGAGACGCGAGAGCGTCATGTTCACAAGGAAGGCGGAGACGAGGAGGAAGATGGGCGGCAGGATGCGGCTCATGGCCCGGAGCTGTTGCAGCTCGGCATCGAGGAAAGCATGGGAGAGCTGGTCCTTTCGCGGGTAGGCGCCTTGGCCGCCATAGCGGTCCAGGAGCCCGTCGATGGAGGCGATCACGGTTTCGGGGTTCACGCCCCGCACAAGGCTCACCGCAAGCGCGTTGAACGCACCGTCGAGATTGTAGGCGGGTGCCAGAACCGTGTCGGGCAGCCACAGGATGCCGAAGCGCCGTTCGTCGGGCATCAGGGCGCCGGGACCGAGCGTGTAGATGAATTCCGGCGAAAGCGCCGTTCCGACGATGCGAATGCCCCGCTGGCGGCCATTGATCAGTACACGGATCATGCCGCCCTCGGAAAGGCCATGGGCCTTGGCAAAGCCAACACTGGCAACGGCCTCGTCCGTCTGTGGTTCGGGCAGGCGGCCGCTTCTGAGGTAGATGCGGTTCAGCACCTGGCGGCCGGTTTCGGGCAGCGAGACGAGCAACACGGAGGCCGGTTCAGACATGTCCGGAAGATCCGCGAGGGCAATCTTCTCGACCCGGGTTTCAACTGCCGCGACGCCATTGATCGCTTCAATGTCGCGCTTCAGCGACAGCGGGGCCCGCGTGAGGTTGGCAAAGACGTCGGCAAAATGATTGGATTCATAATAGCGCTCACGCGTCGCCGAGAGGGATTGATAGGCGCCCACGCCGAGGACCAGTGTGGCAACGCCTGCCGCCATGACGAGCGCGATGGCCAGAACCTGCGGCCACAGGCGGCGGAGATCGCGCAGCATCTTCCTGTCCAACGCGCGGATCACCAGCTCACCTCCGAAGGTTGCTTGCGGCTGGCGTTCTTCAGTTCCCTGGCGATTGTGCCGTTGGCAAAATGCACCACGCGGTCGGCAATCTCCGCGATGGCGGCATTGTGGGTGATCACCAGCGTCGTTGCGCCCGTCTCGGCATTGGCTCGCGTCAGCGCTTCCAGCACCCTGATCCCGGTCCTTGAATCGAGTGCGCCTGTCGGCTCGTCACAGAGCAGCACGTCTGGCTGCTTGGCAATGGCCCGGGCGATGGCCACGCGCTGCTGCTCACCGCCCGAAAGCTGGGCCGGAAAATGATCCATCCGGTCTTCCAGCCCGACCAGTGCAAGTGCCGCCTCGGGCTTCATCGGCCTGCTGGCGATTTCCGTCACGAGCCGGACATTCTCAAGCGCCGTCAGGCTGGGCACCAGATTGTAGAACTGGAAAATGAAGCCGACGTGATCCCGCCGGTAACGGGTGAGTGCGGCCTCGCTTGCCCGGGTCAGGTCATGGTCGCGGAAGCGCGCCTCGCCCGATGTCGCACGGTCGAGGCCGCCGATGATATTGAGGAAGGTGGATTTGCCGGAGCCTGAGGGACCGAGGATGACAATGAACTCGCCCGCCCTCGCCTCGAAGTCCACGCCGCGCAAGGCATGCACGTCAACCTCCCCGGTCCGGTATGTCTTGCACAGGCCACTGACGCGAAAGACAGGAGCAGAGCCGCTATCCATGCTCGGGAGCATAGCGGCAAGGCTATCAGCCGCTTTGACAAGCGTCAAAGTCGCCAGGTCAACCCCTCTGCCGCCCGGGCCGCGGAAATGCTGCCCGACCGGCCAATGCGGGCGTTCCCGGCCGGGTCTCCCGCAGTGCACAAGCGTCAACTTTCCAATTGGTCAAAAAACTGCTTAGGTCGCTCCCAATCCGGTTTCACGGATTGTATCAGGGAGATAAAACATGACATCACGAAACCTCCTCCGGATTGCCCTGCTGGCATCTTCGATGCTTGCGGCGGCAGCGGCGGCCAATGCCAAGTCGCTGGTCTATTGTTCGGAAGGTTCGCCGGAAAACTTCAGCCCGTCGATGAACACGACGGGTACGTCGCTCGATGCGGCACGTCCGGTCTACAACAAGCTCGTCCAGTTTGCCCCCGGCACCACGGAGCCCAAGCCCGCGCTTGCTGAATCCTACGACATCACCGATGGCGGCAAGACCATCACCTTCCACCTCCGCAAGGGCGTGAAGTTCCACTCCGGCGTCAACGGCTTCACGCCGAGCCGCGACCTCAACGCCGATGACGTGATCTGGTCGTTCGAGCGCATGTGGAAGGCCGAGCATCCCTATGCAAAGGTCTCGGGCGGCGCCTATGACTACTTCAACGACATGGGCATGCCGGACCTGCTCGACTCCATCACCAAGGCCGACGATCTCACGGTGGTGATGAAGCTGAAGGAGCCGAACGCTCCCATCATCGCCAACCTCGCCATGGACTTCGCCACCATCCACTCGGCCGAATACGCCAAGTTCCTGATGGACAAGGGCACCCCGGAACAGTTCGACCAGATTCCGGTTGGTACGGGCTCATTCTCCTTCGTCGACTACCAGAAGGATGCCGTCATCCGCTACAAGGCCTTCGAGGGCTGGGCGGGCAAGCCCAAGGTCGACGACCTGATCTTCGCGATCACGCCCGACCCGACGGCCCGCTACGCCAAGCTCAAGGCCAATGAATGCCAGATCATGATCGCGCCGAATCCGGCCGATCTTGAAGCCATGGGCAAGGACGCCGACGTCAATCTCATGCAGCAGGCCGGCCTCAACATCGGCTACCTCTCCATGAACACGACGAAGCCGCCCTTCGACAAGCTGGAAGTGCGTCAGGCGCTGGCCATGGCCATCGACCGCGACTCCATCCTGAAGGAAGTCTACCAGGGCGCTGGCCAGAAGGCGAAGAACCCGATCCCGCCGACGATGTGGTCGTATGACGACTCGACGGTGGACTTCGAGTACAACCCCGAAAAGGCCAAGGAAATGCTGGCAGCCGCCGGCGTGAAGGACCTGCAGACGGACCTGTGGTGGATGCCGGTGCAGCGCCCCTACAACCCCAATGCCAAGCGCATGGCGGAAATGATGCAGGCGGACCTCGCGAAGGTCGGCATCACGGCCACGCTCGTGTCCTACGAGTGGGGTGAATACCGCAAGCGCCTGCAGGCCGGTGAACACCAGCTCGGCCTTCTCGGCTGGACAGGCGACAACGGCGATCCGGACAACTTCTTCTTCCTTGCCGGTTGCGACAAGGACGGGAAGCCCGCTGCCCAGAACCTTGGCAAGCTCTGCGATGCCAAGTTCAACGAAGACATGATGAAGGCACGCTCAATCACCGATACGGCCGAGCGCACCAAGATCTACCAGGAAAGGCAGAGGATCCATCATGACCAGGCCATGTGGCTCAACATTGCACATTCCACCGTGTTCGAACCGACGCGCAAGTCGGTCTCGGGTTACAAGATCAGCCCGTTCGGAGCCCATGAGTTCCAGGACGTGGACGTGGCTGAATAAACACTCTAAGGCTGGGGCGGACCTTCGGGTCCGCCCCTTTTTTCTTGATCCGGCAACATGTTCCGCTTCCTTCTCAAGCGCCTCGCGCTCACCATTCCCACCTTCCTGGCGCTGATGTTCATCACCTTCGTGATGATCCGTCTGGTGCCCGGTGATCCCGTGGAAGCCCGCCGCGGCGAACGTGGCATCTCGCCCGAGCGCCATGCCCAGCTCCTGCACGAGATGGGCCTCGACCAGCCGGTGTGGAAGCAGTTCGTGGACTACGCCGGCAACATCGCCCAAGGCGATTTCGGCACCTCGATCATTTCCAAGACGCCGGTGCTGCACGAATTCCTGACACTCTTTCCGGCGACGCTGGAGCTCACGCTCTGCGCCATGCTGTTTGCCTCGCTGATCGGCATCCCGGCAGGCGTCTTTGCGGCTGCCCGACGAGGCGGTGTCTATGACCAGACGCTGATGGGCGTTGCCCTCACCGGCTATTCCATGCCGATCTTCTGGTGGGGCCTCATC
>CALMLK010000174.1 GCA_937868035.1 uncultured Alphaproteobacteria bacterium | reverse complement strand
GGTCCATCTCCTGCACCTTCTCCCCCTGATGGTCGGCAATGAAGGACCGGCCATAGAAGACATCGCTCCGGCCATCGGGCGCCGTCTCCCGTCCGATGCGGTTGGAGGCCATGGTTGGCATGATGTTCGCTGCCGCATGCCCGCGCATGACATTCTGCCAGTGAGTAGACGAGTCATAGCCGGGATTGGGCGGCTCCGATCCGATGGCGGTGGGATAGAGCAGCAGTTCCGCCCCCATCAGTGCCATGGCGCGCGCCGTTTCCGGAAACCACTGGTCCCAGCAGATGCCGAGGCCCAGCTTGCCGGCCGCCGTGTCCCACACCTTGAAGCCCGTGTCGCCCGGCGAGAAATAGAACTTCTCCTGATAGCCCCGGCCATCGGGAATATGGCTCTTGCGATAGTGGCCGAGCCGCTTCCCGTCCGCATCGACGATGACGGTCGTGTTGTAGTGCGCCGTGTTGGCGCGCTCGAACACGCTCACCGGCAGCACCACGCCCAGTTCCTTGGCGAGCGCGGCAAATCGCGCCACGGTGCGGTGACGGTCCAGTTCCTCAGCCTGTGCGATGAACCGCGCATGCTGCTCGATGCAGAAATAGTCACCGTCAAAAAGTTCCTGCAGCAGGATGAGGTGCGCCCCCTGCTTGGCCGCCGCACGCACCAGCGCCTCTGCCGCGTCGCAGTTTCTGGCCCAATCCTGCCGCGACGCCATCTGGGTGATGGCAACGGTGACGTTTCTCATGGCGACAACTCCGCAATTTCGCGCCGGAAGGGCAGACGGTCGCCCGCCTCCGGCTCATCCAGGTTTTCGGCATAGCGATGCCCCGCATATGTGGACCATGCAAGAGCCGACGACGGCGCTTCCGCATCACCGATGGCCGTCACGCTTTCAATGCCGTGGCCCGCCCAATGCTCTTTCACCGCCAGCAGCGACCCTCGCAACGCATCCACGGGCAACCGCGACGTCACCAGCAGCACGGCATCGCAGGCCACATCGTCTTCCCGGCCGGTATAGGTGCAGGCAATCCGCGCCACGCCGTGCGCAACCGCCATGAGCGCCCGGCTTGTGCGCACATCAACGCCCGCCGTCAGCAGGCGGCGCTGGATGAAGCCCTGTTCCAGCGTGTTCGCCGTCCACTCCGACACCTTCACCGATGGTGTGACCAGCGTCACCGTGCACCCCATCTTGAGCAGGGCCTCCGCCATCACGCCCCCCATGTAGTAGTGATCGTCGTCATAGATCAGCACATGGCCGGACGCTTGTGCGCCCGCCATGATGTCGTCCGGCGTCAGCACCGTCACGTCCCCGGCAACGGGAATGGGACGCAGGTGAAAGCGCGCAACGCCGTCGCGCCGCCATGTGGCGCCGGTGGCGAGACACACATGCTGCGCCCCGAAGGCCAGCACATCCTCCGCCGACAGCAGGGAGTCGCGATAGACGTCGACGTTGTTCATCTTGGCGATCTGGCCCATGCGGTAATCCCGCACCCGCGCCCACGCCGAAAGCCCCGGCAGCCGCGACTCCAGCGTCACGCGCCCGCCCACCTCCTTGCGCGCTTCGGCCAGGGCGACATCATAACCCCGCATCCCAAGGCGGTGCGCCGCCGAAAGTCCGGCAGGACCTGCACCAACAACCAGAACCTTCTTCTGCGGGGCGGACTTGCGCATGCGCTCCGGATGCCAGCCCTTTCGCCATTCTTCCATGAAGGCGGAATTCTGCGTGCAACGCGACAGGCCCATGGTCATGTCACCGGTGACGCAGATGTTGCAGCCGATGCACTCGCGAATATCGTCGCTGCGGCCCTCGTCGATTTTCTGTGGCAGGAAGGGATCGGCGATGGAGGGGCGTGCCGCGCCGATGAAATCAACCAGCCCCTGTTTCACCTGCCGCACCATCTGGTCCGGCGATGTGAAGCGGCCCACGCCCACAACGGGCCGCGGCGTCAGTTGCTTCAGGCCGCGGATCAACTCCTCCTGCGCGGCTTCCTCCGTGAAGCGTGAGGTGCCGGAACAGGCCTCCCACGTGCCGTGGGCAAAATCCCACACGTCGGGAAGCGCCGCATGCATCGCCACAAGCTCGCGCAGTTCCCCGTTGCTGAAGCCATCTGCCCCCACCATCTCGTCCAGCGACAGGCGCACCGCAATGGCGCAGGTGTCGCCCACCTCCTCGCGTGCATCCTGCACAAGCTCGGCCAGAAGCCGCGCCCGGTTCTTCAGCGACCCGCCATATTCATCGGTCCGCTGATTGATGCGCGGGCTGAGGAAGTGCTGGATGACGCCGAAGCCATGGGCGCCATAAAGACAGAGAATGTCGAACCCCGCCCGTCTGGACCGGCGATAGGCCTCGCGATGCCACTGGCGCAGGTTGCGGATGTCCTGCTTGTCCATGGCGCGGGCCTGCACGGGATCGCTCGTGAAGGTGAGGATCGGCATGTTCACGGGCGCCATGGGCACCTCGCGGCTGTAGAGATTGGGCCCGTTCACACCGGGATAGGCAAGCTCGATCCCGGCAAGCGCGCCGTGGGAATGAATGGCATCCGCCATCTTCACGAAGGACGGCAGGTCCTTCTCCTCCCACAGGCGCAACTCGATGAAGGGAGTGATCTCCGACGTGTGGTGGATCTCCACCTGCTCGGTGAAGATGACCCCCCATCCGCCTTCCGATTTCACGCGCCGCATTTCCGCAACGGCGGACGGGTCGCGGTAGCCGCCGCCATTGCAATGCGGTACCTGGTAGAAGCGGTTCTTGGCGGTGAGCGGCCCGATCTTCACCGGCTCGAAGAGGATGTCGTGGCGCGGATCACGCATCCTCAAAACCTGCAAGCACGTTCACGGTGTTGACGCCGATCGCCTCGATGGCATAGCCGCCTTCCATCACGAACAGCGTCGGCAGCTTGAGCTTGGTGATCGCGGCACCCGTCCGCGTGAAGTCTTCACTCGTCAGCTTGAAGAAGCTGATGGGATCATCCTTGAAAGCATCGACGCCGAGTGACACCACCAGCACGTCAGGCCCATAGGTCTTGATCTTCGCCAGTGCGGACTTCAGCGCCTTGCCCCATTTTTCAAACCCCGTGCCGGGGCCCATGGGATAGTTGAAATTGAAACCCTCGCCCTTGCCCGTACCCGTCTCGTCCTTGTAGCCGAGGAAGTGCGGGTAGCAGTCCTCCGGGTTGCCATGGAGCGAACAGAACAGCACATCGCCCCGGTCATAGAAAATGTCCTGCGTGCCGTTGCCGTGGTGAAAGTCGATGTCGAGGATGGCGACGCGCGCCGCTCCCTGGTCGCGAAACGCCTGCGCGGCGATGGCCGCATTGTTGAGGAAGCAATAGCCGCCATAGAGATCGTCGTGCGCATGATGCCCCGGCGGGCGGCACAGCGCGAAAGCCGCGCGCGCACCGCTGCCCACGATTTTCTGCGCCGTCAGCGCCACGGATGCCGAGGCGCAGGCGGCTTCCCAGGTGCCCGCCGTGATCGCCGTCTCGACGGAGTGGATGTAGTACCCCACCTTGCCATCGATCCAGCGGGGAATGCGTTGTTGCAAGGAGCGGTTGGGAATGGCCGTCGGCAGGATTTCGCCCCGGTAGCCGGCCTTTTGCCATTCGCCCCAGGCGGTGCGCAGGAAGTCGAGGAAGCCCGCGTCATGCACGCGCTTCACCGCCTTCATGTCGAGCTTCCCCGGCGCGATGATGTCGGTCATGCCGCGCCGCTTCAATTCGCGCAGGATGTACTCCATCCGCGACGGGCGCTCGAACGGCGTCACCAGTTCGCCGCCATAAACTTCGCCTTGCGCGAAATGCTTGCGGTGATCTTCCGAGAAAACGATATGCATGTCCCACCTCTTGTCCGGTGAGACTGGCAAAATGTGTTCGCCGGATCAACGCCTGCACCGGCCCCGTCTTGGGGCCAGCGCAGGCCAGCGCTCGGGCCTCAGCGAAGGATGGTGTATGAAATCCGCCCGACGCCCGAGGCGGTGAGGCCGATCACACGCGCCGCGCCCAACGAAAGATCAATGACGCGCCCGCGAATGAAAGGCCCGCGGTCATTGACCCGCACGACAACCGAGCGTCCGGTGCGCGGATTTGTCACTTTCAGTTTGGTGCCGAACGGCAGTGAACGGTGTGCGGCTGTGAGGCCGTTGGGATTGAAGCGTTCGCCGTTGGCGGTGCGCTTTCCGGATTTGTAATAAGACGCCATGCCAACGTTATTGGCCGTCACTGGCTGCGCAACAAAAACCATCGCCGCAACTGCGGCTGCCACAATATTCTTCATAATGCCCCCTGTAGTGTGCAGCGCACCATAGTTTGAGATGGGGCGAGAATATGGCAAGGTGAACTTATGAAACTCGTGCATCCAGACGCCCTTCACTTTAATCAACCCGTTGATAGCTATTGGGAATCCTCTGCGGACCCCCTGAACCTCAGCCTTTCAACTCTCGCCGGGCAGGAAAGTTGCGATGTGGCTGTGATCGGCGGTGGCTTCACCGGCCTTTCAGCGGCGCTGGAACTGGCGGAACGGGGCGTTGACGTGCGCCTTCTGGAGGCTGGCGCCATCGGCTGGGGCGCGTCAGGCCGCAACGGCGGCTTTGCCTGCATCGGTTCCCACAAGATGTCCTATGGCAAGATGATCAGCCGCTATGGCCGCGATGCCACCAAGCAGTTCTTCAAGACCATGCAGGAGAGCGTGGCCCTCGTGGCAGACAATGCGGCGCGCCACGGCATCGACATCTGGAAGACCGGCAATGGCGAGATCACCCTTGCGCATCTCCCCGGCCGTCTCGACGAATTGCGCGAGGACCAGCGTTTTCATCGCGAGACATTCGGCGAAGACAACGAGGTGCTCACACGCGAGCAACTCATGGAGCGCGGAATGGCCGGACCCGAATTCCATGGCGGCCTGCTCGGGCCGACGGGCTTTGGCGTCCATCCCCTCAACTACGCACGCGGCCTCGCCCGCGCGGCCCACAAGGCCGGCGCCAGGCTGCACCCCCATAGCCGCATCATCCGCTGGGAGGAGAGCAACGGCGCCCACCGCCTCACGACGGCCACCGGTACGCTCACCGCAAAACGCGTGATCGTCGCCACCAATGGCTACACGCCCGAGGATGTTTCACCACGCCACGCCGGCCGCATCATGCCGGCCCTTTCAAATATCATCGTCACACGCCCGCTCACCGATGCGGAACTGAAGGCGCAGAACTGGACCAGCGAGATCCTCGCCTACGACAGCCGCAACCTGCTGCACTATTTCCGCCTCCTGCCCGGCAAGCGTTTCCTGTTCGGAGGCCGCGGCGGCACCGATTCATCGGCGGCTGCGGCAGCGGGCTATCGCGCCTCCATGACCGGGACATTCCAGCGCATGTTCCCGGCCTGGAAGGACGCGGAGATCACCCACTTCTGGCGGGGCTTCGTCTGCCTCGCGCACGACCTCGTGCCGTATGTGGGCGCACTCGATGAAAGAAAGACGGTGTGGACCGCGCTCGCCTATCACGGCAACGGCGTCGCCATGGGGTCGTGGTCGGGCCGCGCCGTTGCCCGCATGATGCTGGACGGGAAGGCAGCGCGCGATGTGCCCGCCGTCATCACCCGCCGCCTCGCGAAATATCCCCTCCCCATGTTCCGCCCGTTCTACCTGAAAGGCGCCTATCTCTGGTTCGGCTGGCAGGACAGTCACTGAGGCGGCGCGGTTCAGGCGCACCTGTCAGTGGTGTCATCGCGTCTATTGACTTTAATCCTATATTGTGATTTACGTTCCCTTGATGGGTTTGGCAAGGA
>CALMLK010000173.1 GCA_937868035.1 uncultured Alphaproteobacteria bacterium | reverse complement strand
GCCGCTCACGGCGGCGGCATAGGCAGGACGCGAAAATGTTGCGGGAGAAAGTACCGGGGCAAGGGTCAGCGCCAACAGCACCAAAACGCCAATCACTGAAAGTCTGTTACGCATCCAATAAGCCAATCTCACTTGCGCCGTGCCATCCACCCACGTCCGGACAAGGTTCGACATGCTCCCCACTCCGGCGAATCGCGCGTCCCAGCCCGACCCCTGAACCTCAATTGCGACCCATTGTGACCTCACCATGGCGCAAATCAGCTCCCAAATCAGCCCGCGATCCGCGACGGCTCTTTTAGTCCGTTTCTCCTCTAATGCAACTGAAACTAAGTCGTTGTTTCAACTGCCCAGATAGACGCTGACCATTCTCACGACGTCGTTCCAGATTCCGATCAGCATGAGCATGACTACAAAGGAGAAACCGATGCGGTATCCCCACTCCTGGGCGTTGGGCCCCAGCGGCTTTCCGCGCAAGGCTTCAACGGCGTAGAAAGCAAGGTGGCCGCCATCGAGCATAGGAACAGGAAATAGGTTAATAAGTCCGATACTGACGCTCAGAAGGGCCACGAAACTGATGAAGGCGAGGCCGCCTGAAGAGGCCGTGTCGCCTGCCCCCTTGGCCATGGCAATCGGACCGCCGATCTGGTCGATGCTTTCGTTGCCGGTGAACAGCTTGCCGACGTAGTGGCCGGTGGTGGCAATGATGTACCAGGTGCGCTCGATTCCCTTGGCGAAAGCCTGGGGCAGCGAATAGCGCTCGTAGAGGGCCTTGTCGGTCGCCGGGTTGTGGCGGACGCCCATCAGCGCCACCTTGATCTTGCCACCGAATCCATCCGGCATCTCTTCGACACGCGGCGTGAGGGTCAATTCGATCAGGCTGCCGGCGCGCTCAACCACGATGGGCAGCGATTGTCCGCCGCTCTGGAAGACAATCTCCTGCACCGCACCGAAGCTCTTGGTGTCGCTGCCATCCACCTTGCGGATGAAATCGCCGGGCTTCAGGCCCGCATTTTCGGCCGCCGAACCAGCAATCACTTCGTCCACGCGTGGCTCCGAATAGGGAACGCCGATGATCGAATAGGCCGCGGTGAAGATCGCAATCGCGAGGATGAAGTTGGCGATGGGGCCTGCCGCCACGACAGCGGCGCGCTGCCAGATGGGCTTGCCGTGGAAATTGCCGGGGCCACGCGGTGCAACGGCGGGTTCGCTGCCGGGCATGCTGGCGGCGTTGGCATCACCCTCGAAGCGCACATAGCCGCCCAGGGGCAGCCAACAGATCTTCCAGCGGGTGCCATGGCGGTCCACCCAGCCAACAATTTCCTTGCCGAAACCGATGGAGAAGGCTTCCACCTTCACGCCGCACCAGCGTGCAACCTGGAAGTGTCCGAACTCGTGTACAAAAACGATGATCGTGATCGCCACGAGGAAGGGCAAGATGTAGCCCAAGGGCAAATTCACGAGGGATGACAATTCCATAGCCTCTTCCTGTCGACACAAATGCCGCCCGCCGCGGGGCGCGTTTACGAAGTCTTAACTACAAAGCGGGGCTTTTGCGTCAATATTTCGGCAAGATGGTTACCACACCAGGAGACCCTGTGCGGCCGACGGCGCATAGCGGATAAATCCGATGATAGCCGCCACAACGGTGACGGCGATGAGGCCGTCCACCCGGTCGATGATGCCGCCATGGCCAGGGATCAGATGACCCGAGTCCTTGACGCCGTGATAACGCTTGAAGGCGCTTTCCAGAATGTCACCGCCCTGCTCCACCACGGCGAACAAGGCAGCGAGAATAACGAGTGGCAGCACCGACGGCGCCACCCAGGATGCATAGAGTCCGCTGGCAATGGCCGCACCGGCCATGGCACCGCCCATGCCGGCCCAGGTTTTCTTGGGCGAAATCTTCGGCGCGAGTTTCGGTCCGCCGATGATGCGCCCGGCGAAATAGGCCAAGCTGTCGGCAGCCCAGACGGTAAGCATGATCCAGATGATGGCGTGAAGGCCCCATTGCGGATCATGCCGGAGTACGACGAGGGCCAGAACCGGCAGCGCCACATAGGGCACGCCGACAAAGCACCACGGCGATTTCTCACGGGGGCCGAAAGCAACCCCGGCATAGGCGACGGCGGCGATCACGAGGATCACGGCGCATGTGAGCAGCGGGCCGATCTCCTTGGGCAGGAACGCCGCACACAGGGCGGCGAGTGCATGGAGCGCGAACTGCGAGGTGGAACGGCCATGGGCGATCACCGTCCACTCATGAGCCATCAGGATCCCGAGGAAGGCGGCAAAGAGTTCAAACCACAATCCACCAAGCCAGATGTCGAGCAGGACGGCGGGAATGAGAACGGCCGCGGAGAATGCGCGGACGCCAAGGTCCTGCCATTTCGCGCCACCCGCTGCCGGGGCCGGAGGTGCCTCGCTCATGCGGACTGGACTTTCAGGCCACCGAAGCGGCGTTCACGCGAGCCATATTCCGCCACGGCGCGGGCGAAGATCTCGGCGCTGAAGTCAGGCCAGAATTCGGGCACGAAGACGAATTCCGCATAGGCGCACTGCCACAGCAGGAAGTTGGAAATGCGTTCCTCGCCGCCGGTGCGAATGAGGAGATCGGGTGCGGGCATGCCTGCCGTATCGAGCCGGCTTTCGAGCAGCTCCGGTGTCACGTCCGGGAGCGCCACCTTGCCTGCCGCCACGTCGGCTGCAATGGCGCGGGCGGCACGGGTGATTTCCTGACGGCTGCCATAGTTGAAGGCAACGACAAGATTGAGCTTGGTGTTGTCGCGGGTCAGCTTTTCGGCATCCTCCAGCATGGAGACAATGCTGCCTTCGAGCTTTTCACGGTCGCCGATCACGCGAATGCGCACGCCCGAGGCGTGGAGTTCAGCCACGTCCTGCCGGATGAAGCGGCGCAGCAGTTCGAGAAGGAACATCACTTCCGTCTTGGGCCGCGACCAGTTCTCGGTGCTGAAGGAATAGATCGTCAGGTATTCGATGCCCATGTCGGCGGCGGCGCGCACGGCGTTGCGCAACGCGTCGATCCCGGCCTTGTGTCCGGCGGAGCGCGGCAGTCCGCGCGCTGCGGCCCAACGCCCGTTGCCATCCATGATGATGGCGGCGTGGCGGGGAATCTTGAGGCTGGAACGCATCGCGCTTCGGCTCACACCTGCATGATTTCGGCTTCCTTGACCTTCAGTGCCGCGTCGATGTCTTTCATCGTGTCGTCGGTGAACTTCTGGACTTCGTCAGCCTTGGTCTTGTGTTCGTCTTCGCTCATCAGGTGCGCCTTCTCGAGCGCCTTGAGCTGGTCCATGCCGTCGCGGCGCACGTTGCGGGCGGCGACGCGGGCCTTCTCGGCATACTGGTGGGCGACCTTCACCAGTTCCTTGCGGCGGTCCTGCGTCAGGTCGGGCATGCGCAGGCGGATCACCTGGCCTTCCGTCTGCGGATTGAGGCCGAGGTTCGAAGCATGGATGGCCTTCTCCACCGCGATCACGAGGCCACGGTCCCAGACGCTGATCTGCAGCAGGCGCGGCTCAGGCACGCTGACGGAGGCCACCTGGCTCAGCGGCATGTTGGCGCCGTAGGCATCGACATGGATGGGATCGAGCAGCGTGGCCGAGGCGCGGCCGGTGCGCAGGCCGCCGAAATCATGCTTCAGCGCGTCCACGGCGCCGTGCATGCGGCGCTTGATGTCCTGTGAATTGAAGGGAGCGGGTGCAGCCATGATGGGTCCTTGATCTCAGTCTCTGGTGATGGTCGTGAATGTGCCTTGGCCGTTGAGCACGCGCGCAACGTTTCCGGCTTCCCGGATGGAAAATACAACGACCGGGAGGCCGTTGTCACGCGCAAGGGCGATGGCCGCATTGTCCATGATCTTCAGGTCCTGGGCGAGCACGTCTTTGTAAGTGATTGTCTTAAAACGCTTTGCTTCCGGAACCTTCTTCGGGTCGGCATTGTAGACGCCGTCCACGCTCGTTCCCTTGAAGAGCGCGCTGCAGCGCAACTCCGCCGCCCGCAACGCGGCTCCCGTGTCGGTGGTGAAGAATGGCAGTCCCGTTCCGCCGGCGCAGATCACCACGCGCCCCTGCTCCAGGTGGCGGATGGCCTCGTGGGCGGAATAGGTTTCGCAGACGGTGGGCATGGCAATCGCGGACATGACCCGCGCATCCACGCCCTTGCCGCGCAGCACACCTTCCATGGCGAGCGCATTCATGATGGTGGCCATGATACCCATGTGGTCGGCGGAGACGCGGTCCATGCCACGGGCAGCGCCCGCCATGCCGCGGAAGATGTTGCCGCCGCCGATCACGAGCGCGATCTCGGCGCCGGTCTTGCGGGCGGCGATCACCTCGTCAGCCACGCGCTCCACCGTCGGCAGGTCGATGCCGAAGGACTGCGGACCCATCAGGACTTCGCCCGAGATCTTCAGCAGGATACGCTTGTGGGTGATGGCCATGGCAGTTCCCGACGTCAAAAATATAGCGGCGTGCTTAGCACTTTCAGCCCGATTCGCTTGGGTGCCGCAGCGGTTTTTCAAGCCATTTGCCAGCCTGGGCTTAACAGCGCCTTAGAGTTTTCAGCTCAAAATCACCGCCGTCACGGGAGAAAGCCATGCTTCACACGCTGTTCGGATTCCAGGGGCGCATCGGACGCGGCTCGTGGTGGCTGGCGCAACTCATCGCCATTCCGGTCGTCTATCTGGTGGGCTTCGGCATGCTGGCGGGGGCCATGGGACTGGGTGGAAGCCCGGATGGAGCGGTTCCCGTTCCGGATGCAGCAGTCTTCCTCATCATCGTGCTCGCCGTTTCGGCGGGGCTGTGGATCAACATCGCCTCCACGGTGAAGCGCTACCACGACCGGGACAAGAGTGGTCTGTGGACATTCATCCTGCTTGTGCCGCTCATCGGTGGCATCTGGCAGATGGTGGAATGCGGGTTCTGCACTGGCGACGGCGGCGACAACCGCTTTGGTCCGCCCGGTGGTACCGGCGGCGATCACAGCGGTGCAGCTTCGGCTACGGGCGGCAAGCTCGCCAAACTCGATGACGATTATTTCCGCACCTATGCCGCGCAAGGCCAGGCTGCCGAGCCCCCGCGTGTGAGTGAACCCCTGGTGCAGGCAACTTATGTGCGGCCCGCTGCAACGGTGAGTGCCGGGACTGGCCAGCCCGTGTTCGGGCGTCGCTGAAGTCCAACAGAAAAGCCCGGTGCGAACACCGGGCTTCCTTAATCAGTGTACTGAATAGTCAGTGCTGCAATCAGCCCTGACCGGACATCTTGGCGACTTCGGCGGCGAAGTCGTCGCTCCCCTTGTCGATGCCCTCGCCCAGCTGCATGCGGTTGAAGGCCTTGAGCACCACGCCGCCACCAGCCTTGTTGCCGGCTTCGGAGATGGCCTGCGCCACCGTCTTGGAGCCGTCATGCACATAGGCCTGCTCCAGCAGGCAGTTTTCCTTGGCATACGACTTGAGGCCCGAG
>CALMLK010000172.1 GCA_937868035.1 uncultured Alphaproteobacteria bacterium | reverse complement strand
CATCCCCATCACAGGCCGCCCCGCCGGCTGGTGTGATCATATCGCCCGCATGTGGCCGGTCGATGCCGTGGTGGGCGAGAACGGCGCCTTCTATTTCGCCTACGACGACAAGGTTCGGCGCATGGAGCGCGTCTATGCCCAGACACCCGAAGTGCGCAGCGCCAACACCGCCAAGCTGTGGGACATTGCCCATGCGGTGCTGAAGGAATTCCCCGGCACGGCCATCGCCTCGGACCAGGCCTATCGCGAAATCGATGTGGCCATCGACTTCTGCGAAGACGTGCCGGCCCTGCCGCTGGCGACGGCGCAGGCCATTGCCGAACGCTTCCACGCCGCCGGCGCGGAGGCCAAGGTGAGTTCCATCCATGTCAACGCATGGTTCGGCGCTCACGACAAATTATCCATGTCCCTCAGGCTCTTGGCCGACAAGTTCAACCTTTCGCATGAGCAGGCGAAGGCCGCTGTGGCCTATTGTGGTGACAGCCCCAACGACGCACCGATGTATGCCGGATTCCCCTTCGGCGTGGGCGTCGCCAACATCCGCCCGCTCGCCCACCTGATGAAGCATCTCCCGGCCTATGTGACCGACGGCGAAGGCGGCACCGGCTTCGCGGAATTCGCCGCGCAGGTTTTGCAGGCGAGGGCCTCACGCCCGCAGGCGTGACAAGCTGTGAGTGGCGGCGGGACGGCGCTCCGGTGTAACTTCCCGCAATGGACCAGATCATCGCCATCGTCACCAGCAAGGGCGGAATCATTCTCGCTGCACTCGCCGTCTTCCTCATCCTGGAGAGACTCTTTCCCGTGGCGCGCTGGGTGGGTGGCGTGTGGCGGGTGATGAAGAATCTCGGTCTTGCCGGAGTGAACGCGCTGCTCTCGCCGCTCATCGTCCTGCCGCTCACGCAGTTTGCCGCTGGTCATGCACTGCACTGGCGGCCGGACGGGTGGAGCGGAGGATGGCTCATCCTCGCCGATCTGCTGCTGCTTGATTGCTGGATCTATTGGTGGCACCGGCTCAACCATCAACTGCCGCTGCTCTGGCGTTTCCACGAGGTGCATCATCTCGATGAGACACTGGATGCAAGTTCGGCGCTGCGCTTTCACTTCGGTGAAGTGGTGCTGTCGTCGCTCGTGCGCGCAGGCGTGATCGTCGTGCTCGACATCCCCTTCACGAGCGTGGTTTGGTTTGAGTTGCTGGTGGCGCTGAACGCGATCTTCCACCACTCCAACCTGAAGCTCCCGTCCTGGCTTGAATATCCGCTGTCACGGCTCATCGTCACGCCGTCGATCCACTGGGTCCACCATCATGCGGTGCGGCGCGATACGGATTCGAATTACGCCGCGTTGCTGTCGGTGTGGGACCGCCTCTTCGGCAGCAGCAGCGCCACGGCGCGCACGCCCGCCATGCTGATTGGCGTGGAATGTCTCCGTGACAAGCCAGGTGCGGCGCTTGTGGCGCGGCCCTTTGCGCCCCGCCGCCGCCAGTAGAACCGAATCGCCGATCCGTCTAAAGCGCCGCAAAGCCGCCATGTTCAGCGTGTTGTGAGCGGCTCTGCTCCAAGGATCATCATGTCCGTCTCGAAACCGTTCCGCGAAACCCTCGTCCAGCTCATGGCCACGGTGATGATCCCGCTCAGCGTGGCGGGCACCGGACTTTACTACACCCGCTGGCAGCAGAACCTGAACGACCTGAAGACGATGATCGACCTCGTGAGCGATCCCAATGCCGAGAAGCGCAAGTACGGCGTGGCCATGTTCGAGTACCTGTTGAAGAACGACAAGGTGCCGGTCGAATTCGTGGCGGCGCAACTGGCCTACGCCAACTCCTCCGCCGACAAGGAATTGCTGCCGCTGATGGAGCAGGCGCTGATCAAGGCCTCTGCCGAAAACACCAAGGTGGAAGTGACTTTCCGCGAGGCGCTGGAGCGCATGCCAAGTCGCATCTTCGTCCATACCTCGGACGAGAAGCAGCGCAGTTGCGTGCGCATGCTCGTCTCCAAGATGAAGGACACGGACAGTTCCGGCATCGTCATTCCGGGCTATGGCCGCGCCACCTGGGCGGGGAGCAACCACGAACTGCGCATTTTCCATGCGACCGACCTTGCGCGCGGCACCGAGATCGCCAATCTCTTCACCAGTGTCGGGCTTCCCGTGCAGATGAAGGATTTCTCGGCCGTCCCCGGCGCAACCTCCAAAAGCCGGCCCAACAGTTTTGAACTCTGGTTCGGCAGTGCCTCGCTTCCGGCAAGCTGTGGATAAGATGGCACCGATCCTGCACTGAAACGCCTGATGCGGCCCGCAACGGCGGGAGCGTGTCATTTCGGAACAAGGAAGGTCGCGTGGCCACACACGACACATTCACGGACTCATTGCGCAAGGCTCGCCTTGCCGAAGCCGCACGGCTGGATGCGCTCCAGAACGTGGGGGATGCCCGTGGCTTGCGCCTTGCCGCCTTGCGCGAAAGCCTGTTGCCTCATCTCAAGGGCCATCCGCTGGCGGAAGGCTTCAATGAGTTGATGCTGCAACCCGGAGACACGCCGCGCCTGTGGATCGACCTCATTTCATCTGTCGTGGTTGAACCCGACACGCGGAACTACCGCCTCCAGCAGGAACGCGATGGCCGCCGCGAGGTGTTGCACGAAACCGATGACCTCAACGACATGTCCCAGGCCGTGCTGCGCTATATCGCCCACCGGGTGATCGCCCGCGAGAAGGCAGCGGCCACCCAGACAATACCTTCAGGCGACTCAGGCGCCGGATACAACCTCGGCGAGATGGTCTACGTCTGGTTCACCGGCGCCGCACTTGGCGTGCTGGCCATGTTGGTCGCGGCTATCCTATTGGGATTCCTGCATATTTAAACTGTTTCCCACTGTTACAAACTGAAACCTGTTTTGATTTCCGCCCGCCACCCGCTCGCGTTAGGTAGCGCGGAGGGAACGCGTCAACGAGTGGGTGAATTCAAGCGCGATGAGTTTTGACACGCAAAGACAAGAGCAGCCGGCCGTCTTGAACCGGACGCCGCGCCGCAGCGATGCGCTTCCCCAGCGTCTGGGCGGATTCCAGACGATTGCCGATGGGCTTGATTACGCCGCGAAGGGCGTTACCGGATTCAATTTCTATGGCGGACGCGGAGCCCTCGCCGAGGTGCTGCCCTTTGCCGACCTGCGCCGACGCGCGCTCTCCACCGCCCGCAAACTCCTGTCGCTCGGCCTGAAGCGCGGCGACCGCGTGGCTGTCGTTGCGGAAACGGGCGGCGACTTCATGGCCGTGTTCTTCGGCTGTCAATATGCGGGCCTCGTGCCGTGCCCCGTGCCCTACAGCATGTATATCGGCGGACGCGACGCCTACATCGAGCGCGTGGCCGGCATGTTCCGCGCGGCGGACGTCTCCGCCGTCATCACCTCGGAGGATGTGAAGGAACACATCCGCGAAGGGGCCGCCCTCGCCAACGTCAGCGTCGTCTTCTCCCATGCCGAACTGAACGCCTGCCCGGAGTCGCTCACGCGTCTCGAAGGCTTTGGCCCGGACGACGTGGCCTATATCCAGTATTCGTCCGGCTCCACCTCGTCGCCCAAAGGCGTGCTCATCATGCAGCGCTCCATCATGGCGAATGCAGATGGCATCCTGCGCAACGGCCTGAAGGTGCGGGAAGGCGACCGCGCCTTCTCCTGGCTGCCGCTCTATCACGACATGGGCCTCGTCGGCTTCTGCCTGGCGCCGATGCTGGGGCAGGTGACGGTGGATTATCTCCCCACCACGGCCTTCGCCCGCCGCCCCTCTCTGTGGCTGAAGCTGATGTCGGAGAACCGTTCCACCGTCTCCTATTCGCCCACGTTCGGCTATGAACTCGCCTGCCGCCGCGTCAACGGCGAGGCCATCACGCTGGACCTGTCGCAGTGGCGTGCGGCCGGCATCGGCGGCGACATGGTCCGCGCCGAAGTGCTGCAGGACTTCGCCAAGACGCTCTCGCTTGCGGGCTTCAATCCGCGCGCCTTCGTGCCGAGCTACGGCATGGCGGAATCGACCCTCGCCATTTCCTTCAGCGACGTGGATTCGCCGATCAAGATTGACACCATCGACATCAGCGCCCTGAAGACGAGAAAGCGCGCCATTCCGGCCAAGGTGGGCACGGAACGCACCCGCAGTTTCGTCATCTGCGGCGCGGCACTGCCGGAACATGTGATCGAAGTGCGCGGCGACAATGGCGGCGGGCTGGACGAGCGCGACGTGGGCCGCATCTACGTCAAGGGTCCGTCCATCATGGC
>CALMLK010000171.1 GCA_937868035.1 uncultured Alphaproteobacteria bacterium | reverse complement strand
CGCCGCTCGTTGGTTTCGTCAGGCCGCATGTGGGGATTGTCACGACCATTGCCGCGAGCCATCTCGGCCATTTCAAGTCGCTGGATGAGATCGCCGACGCCAAGGCGGAGATTTTCTCCGGCATTGCACCGGGTGGCGCTGCCGTCATAAACCGCGACACAGCCTATTTCGACCGTCTCGCTGCTGCCGCGCGCGCCGCGGGCGTGAACCGCATCTTTGGTTTCGGACGGCATGCGGATGCCGACGTGCGCATGACCCAACTGGTGCTGCACCCCACGTGCTGCTGCATCACTGCATCGGTGTTCGGCGAACAAGTGACCTACAAGCTCGGCCTGCCGGGCGAACACATGGCGGTCAATAGCCTTGCCGTGCTTGCGGCGGTCAAGCTCATGGGTGCCGACCTGGCGCGTGCGGCGCTTGCCCTCGCGGAGGCCAAGCCGGCGAAGGGCCGCGGCGTGCAGCAGGCATTGCGCATGCCGCAGGGCGAATTGTTGCTGATCGACGAGAGCTATAATGCCAACCCCGCCTCGGTGCGCGCCGCGCTGGCGCTGCTGGGCCATGCCAAGCCTGGGAAGAACGGCCGCCGCGTCGCGGTGTTGGGCGACATGCTGGAACTGGGGGAAACCGGTCCGGCGCTCCATGCAGGCCTGGCGGAAGCATTGGACTCGGCTGGCGTCGATGTCCTATACGCCGCAGGCCCTCTCATGGCCCACCTGTGGCAGGCCACGCCGGAACACCGGCGCGGTGCTCACGCGGCCCAATCCGAGCAGTTGAAAGACGCATTGCTCTCCGGACTCAAACCCGGCGACGTGGTGATGGTGAAAGGCTCGCTCGGCAGCCGCATGGGAACCCTCGTCGAAGCCATGAAGGCACAGTGGCCCGCGGCCAAGGATACATGACCGGATGCTTTATTTCCTTCTCAGCTTCTTCTCGACGGAAATCCAGGCGCTCAATGCCTTCCGCTACCTGACCACGCGGACGGGCGGCGCCATCCTGACGGCGCTGCTGTTCATCTTCATCTTTGGCCCGCGCATCATTTCGCTCCTGAAGGTGAAGCAGGGCAAGGGACAGCCCATCCGCACCGATGGCCCGCAACGTCACATCGTTGAAAAACAGGGCACGCCTACCATGGGCGGGTTGATGATCCTCTCCGGCGTCTTCGTCGCAACGATCCTGTGGGCCGACTTGCGCAACCTCTATGTGTGGGGCGTTCTGTTCGTGACGCTCGGCTTCGGCGCCATCGGCTTCTATGACGACTATCTGAAAGTGACGCGCGCCTCGGTGCGTGGGTTCTCCTCGCGGCTTCGCCTCGTTGCGGAATTCGCCATCGCCGGAATCGCCGTGGGCTGCTTCATGTGGATCGGCGACAAGCCGCTTTCGATGTCGCTTGCCGTGCCGTTCTTCAAGGACGTGCTCATCTATTTCGGGCCGTTCTTCCTCATCATCGGCGTGCTCGTCGTGGTGGGCGCAGGAAATGCCGTCAACATCACCGATGGGCTCGACGGTCTTGCCATCATGCCCGTGATGATTGCCGCCGCGAGCTACGGCCTCATCGTTTATCTCGTCGGCAACTTCGTGTTCGCCGAATACCTGCAACTGCATTTCGTGCGTGGCACCGGAGAACTGGCGGTGATCTGCGGAGCCTTGGTGGGGGCAGGGCTGGGCTTCCTGTGGTTCAACGCGCCTCCGGCCATGATTTTCATGGGCGATACGGGCTCGCTCTCGCTGGGTGGCGCCCTGGGTGCCATCGCTGTTGCCGTGAAGCACGAGATCGTGCTCGCCATCATTGGCGGGTTGTTCGTGCTCGAAACCGTCTCGGTCATCGTGCAGGTCATTTCCTTCAAGATGACGGGCAAGCGCGTCTTCGCCATGGCGCCGCTGCATCACCACTATGAACAGAAGGGCTGGAAGGAACCGACCATCGTCATCCGTTTCTGGATCATCGCCTTCGTGCTGGCCCTCGTCGGCCTCTCAACCCTGAAACTGAGGTGAGGGCCTGATGTTTCCCGTCAAACAGTTCAAGGGCAAGCGCGTCGCCATGTTTGGCCTGGCGCGGTCGGGCATATCGTGCGCGCGGGCGCTCGCGTCCGGCGGCGCCGAGGTCTTGGCTTGGGATGATTCCGAACCGGCCGTTGAAAAGGCGCGCGCCGAGGGCTTGCAGGTGACCAACCTGCACACGGTTGATTTCAAGACTCTTGCCGCGCTGGTGCTGAGCCCGGGCGTGCCGCTCACCCATCCCGAGCCGCACTGGACCGTCGTCAAGGCGAAGGCGGCCGGCGTCGAGGTGATTGGTGACACCGAAGTGTTCGCACGCGCCATCCAGGGCACGGGGTCGCGCATGGTGGCGATCACCGGCACCAACGGCAAGTCAACGACGACGGCGCTGACGGGACACGTGCTGAAGGAAGCGGGACTCGATGTGGACGTGGGCGGCAACATCGGCCAGGCCGTGTTCAACCTCCGCTCGCCGGCGCGTGACCGCATCTATGTGCTTGAACTGTCGTCTTTCCAGATCGACCTGATGCCCGGCCTGTCGCCGGACGTGGGCGTGCTCACCAACCTCACGCCCGACCATCTCGACCGCCATGGCAACATGGAACACTATGCCGAGGTCAAGGCCCGCATGTTCGGCAAGCAGCGCGACGGGCAGACGGCACTCGTAGGCGTCGATGACGATTGGTGCGCGGCGATTGCGGACAAGATTCACGTGGGGCCGGACGTGCGCCGCGTATCGGTGACGCGCGCGCTCGAAGATGGCATCTGCGCGCCGGACGGCATCCTGCGCGACATGCGGAACGGCGCTGTCGATGCGACCATTGACCTGCGGGCCATGCCGGCGCTGCGCGGCCGCCACAACTGGCAGAACGCCTGCATGGCCTATGGCGTGGCGCGGGCAATGGGCGTGGATGCGCCGGCCATTGGTGCGGCCATGCACAGCTTTCCCGGTCTTGCGCACCGCATGCAGGAAGTGGGACGGGCGGGTGCGGTTTCCTTCGTCAATGATTCAAAGGCGACCAATGCCGATGCGGCGGAGAAGGCGCTTGCCTCCTACAGCAACATTCACTGGATCGCCGGCGGAATTGCGAAGACGGGCGGTATCGCTCCGCTTGCGCCCTATTTCCCGCGTATCCGCAAGGCCTACCTGATCGGCGTCGCCGCGGCGGAGTTCGCCGCCACGCTGGACGGCAAGGTTGCCTACGAGATTTGCGAGACGCTGCCCCGCGCCGTGCAGGCCGCCGCGCGCGATGCGCAGGCCGCGCAGGAGGCAGACCCCGTGGTGCTGCTGTCGCCGGCCTCTGCGTCCTTCGACCAGTACAAGAATTTCGAGGTGCGGGGCGATGCCTTCGTCGAGCTCGTCTCTCGCCTTCCCGGCATTCACATGACAACAGAAGGGAAAAGCTGATGCTGATCTCGCGCAGTGACCGCGGCACGCTGGCCCGCTGGTGGTTCACGATCGACAGGCCGCTGATTTCGGCGGTGTTGCTGCTCATGTCCATGGGCGTGCTCATCAGCATGGCGGCGAGCCCGCCGGTCGCCGAGCGCATCGGCCTCGACAGCTTTCACTTCTTCAAGAGCCAGCTGTTCTACCTCTTCTTCGCGGTGATCTGCCTCATCACCCTTTCATTCTTCGATACGGGATGGGTGCGGCGAGCTTCTTTCCTCGGTTTCGTCGGCGCGCTGATGCTGATGGCGGCGGCGCTGTTCTTCGGGCCAGAGATCAAGGGCGCGCACCGCTGGATCAATTTCGGTCCGATCAACCTTCAGCCCTCCGAATTCGCCAAGCCCTGCTACGTGGTGGCGGCAAGCTGGTTCCTTGCCGAGAAGACGCGGCGGCCCGACATGCCGGGCCACATCATTGCCTATGCCATGGGTGCCGTGTTCCTCGGCATGCTGGTGCTTCAACCTGACTTCGGACAGGCGGCGCTGGTGGTGGCCACAACGGGTGCGATGCTGCTGGTGTTCGGCATTCCGTGGGTGATCGTTTTCGGCCTTGCGGGCTGCGGCGTGATCGCGGGCATATTCGCTTACCTCCTGGTGCCACATGTGGCGTCGCGCATTGACCGCTTCATGAGCCCGGAGAAGGGTGACACCTTCCAGACTGATACGGCGATGGAAGCCTTTCGCAACGGCGGCCTGATGGGCACGGGGCCGGGCGGCGGGCAGGCCAAGCTCGTGCTGCCGGACGCACATACGGACTTCACCTTTGCCGTCGTGGGCGAGGAATTCGGTGTCATTGCCTGCCTCGCCATCATGGCGCTGTTCATCTTCATCGTGATGCGCGTGCTGCGCCGCGCCAAGACGGAGCAGGATCCGTTTTCGGCGCTGGCCATGGCGGGGCTTGTCACCATGTTCGGCTTGCAGGCGGCGATCAACATGGGCGTCAACGTGGCGCTCCTGCCGGCCAAGGGCATGACGCTGCCCTTCATCTCCTACGGCGGTTCGTCGCTCCTTGGCACGGCCATGGCGATGGGCTTTGTGCTGGCCCTGGCGCGCGGCATGGCCGCGCCGCAACCGGCACCGCTCGCCCTGTCAGACCAGGTGGGGTGACGTGGCGGTTCACGGACAAAACAAGCTGGTGATGCTCGCCGCTGGTGGCACTGGCGGCCATCTCTTTCCGGCACAAGCCTTGGCGGAAGAACTGGTGGGGCGCGGCTACCGCATCCACCTCATGACCGACGAGCGCGTGCGCGACTACGGCAAGTCATTTCCGGCGGAGAAGGTGCATATCGTGCCGTCGGCGACGCTGTCGCTCTCGGACCCGTTGCGTCTGCCGGGCCGCCTGTTGCGACTGGCCTCGGGCTACAGGCTGTCGCGCCGGCTCATCCGCGAGAGTGGAGCGGTGGCTGTTGCGGGCTTTGGGGGCTACCCCTCGCTGCCGCCGTTGATGGCTGCGGCGCGGATGGGCGTGCCGTGTCTTGTGCATGAACAGAATTCCGTGCTGGGCCGCGCCAACAGGCTGCTGGCCTCGCGCGTCACGGCGGTAGCGACGTCCTTCGACGAGGTGCGGCTCGTGCCCGATGCAGCGCGGGCCAAGGTCACGCTGACAGGCAACCCGGTACGCGGCGTCGTGAAGGCCGTGGCCGCGGCGCCCTATCCGGCGCTGGTGAGCGGCGGCGATATCCGACTTCTCGTTTTCGGTGGCAGTCAGGGTGCGCGGTTCTTTGCCGACATGATGCCGGGCGTGGTGGCCGCCTTGCCGGAAGATGTGAAGCGCCGCCTCGTGCTCACGCAGCAGTGCCGGGAGGAAGATCTTGCCCGCACCACGGAAGCCTATCGGGCCTCCGGCGTTCGGGCCGAACTCAATCCCTTCTTCATGGACATGCCGCAGCGCATGGCGGCGAGTCATCTCGTGGTGGCGCGATCAGGAGCATCCACCATTGCGGAACTTGGCGTTGTCGGGCGGCCTGCCGTTCTGGTGCCGCTGCCGCACGCGCTGGACAACGACCAACTGCGCAATGCCGAGAGTTTCGAGCGCGCAGGCGCTGGCTGGGTGAAACCCCAGGGAGGCATAGAATCCGCTGGTTTTGCAGCCTTTCTTGCGGGATTGCTGTCTCAGCCCGAACACCTTAAGGAGGCCGCCGCGGCGGCGCTCCGGCATGGCAAACCGGATGCCGCCCGCCGCCTTGCCGACCTCATGCAGAGCATCATGGCCCGCTGACGCAGGGCCGACCGGAGACTTGAGACTGATGAAACTTCCACGCGACGTAGGCCCCATCCACTTCATCGGCATTGGCGGCATCGGCATGAGCGGCATCGCCGAAGTGATGGCGACCCTGAACTACAAGGTGCAGGGCTCCGACATTTCCGACAACTACAATGTGGCGCGCCTGCGCAAGCACGGCATCGCGGTCGCCATCGGCCACGAGGCGAAGAACCTCGGAGAGGCCCAGGTGGTGGTGATCTCGTCTGCCGTGAAGCCGGACAATCCCGAACTGGTGGAGGCGCGGCGCCGCTTCCTGCCCGTTGTCCGCCGTGCCGAAATGCTGGCGGAACTCATGCGCTTCAAATCCTGCGTTGCCGTGGGTGGCACGCATGGCAAGACCACCACGACGTCCATCGTCTCGGCGCTGCTGGATGCGGGCGGCCTTGATCCGACGGTCATCAACGGCGGCATCATCAATGCCTACGGCACCAATGCGCGATTGGGCAAGGGAGACTGGATGGTTGTGGAGTCCGATGAATCGGACGGCACCTTCGTCAAGCTGCCCGCCGATGTGGTGATCGTCACCAACATCGATCCCGAGCACCTTGATCACTACGGCACCTTCGACAAGGCCAAGGAAGCCTTCCTCGCTTTCGTCGAAAACATTCCGTTCTATGGCTTTGCGGTGATGTGCATCGATCATCCGGTGGTGCAGGAAATGATCGGCCGGGTGCAGGACCGCCGCGTCATCACCTATGGCCGCAGCCCGCAGGCAGACTATCGCCTGCTCGACGTCGCGTTCTCGGATGGCGCCACGCGCTTTGCCGTGCGCGTGACAGACCGCGTTTCCGGCAAGGCGACCGAGATCAAGGACCTGGCGCTCCGCATGCCGGGCGACCACAACGCCCTCAACTCCACCGCCGCCCTCGTGGTGGCGCGCGAGCTTGGACTGACGGATGACCAGATCCGCAACGGTCTCAACAGTTTCGAAGGCGTGAAGCGCCGCTTCACCCGCACGGGCGAACACAACGGTGTCACCGTGTTCGATGACTACGGCCACCATCCCGTCGAGATCGCGGCCGTGCTGGCGGCGGCGCGGCGCGTGACCAAGGGCAAGGTCGTGGCGGTCATGCAGCCCCACCGCTACACGCGGCTGTCGAGCCTCTTCAACGAATTCTGTTCGTGTTTCAACGATGCGGATTCCGTCATCCTTGCGCCCGTCTATGCCGCTGGCGAGAGCCCCATCGAGGGCGCCTCGCACACGCATCTGGCGGAGGGCATTCGCGCCCACGGCCATCGTTCCGTCCTGCACATCGACGAGCCCAAGCAGTTGGCGCCGCAGGTGAAGCATCTGGTGAAGCCGGGCGACATTGTCGTCTGTCTCGGCGCCGGAACGGTGACGCAATGGGCCTATGCCCTTCCGGGCGAACTCGCAGCATTGGACCAGTGATGACCAGGATCGATGGTGAGGCCCTTCTGAAAAAGCTGCCGCAGGTGCGCGGGCGGCTGGAAGCCAACGCGCCACTGGCCGATCTCACGTGGTTTCGGGTCGGCGGGCCGGCAGAGGTGCTCTATGCGCCGGCAGACGAGGCCGACCTTGCGCACTTCATGAAGAACACGCCCAAATCTGTTGCGATCTACCCGATCGGCGTCGGTTCCAACATGCTGGTGCGCGATGGTGGCGTGCCGGGCGTCGTGATCCGGCTGGGCCGTGGCTTTGGCGATGTCAGCGTGGAGGAGGGACACCGCATCCGCTGCGGCACGGCGGTTCCCGATATCCGCGTGGCACGCTTCGCCGCGGACAATGGTATCGATGGGTTAACCTTTCTGAGAGGTATACCGGGCACGATTGGCGGCGCGCTTCGCATGAACGGCGGTGCGTACGGCGGCGAAACCAAGGACGTGCTTGTGGAAGCGCGGGCCGTGGACCGTGAGGGAAACATCCGCGTGCTGAGCAACGCCGACATGAAATACACCTATCGCCACAGCGGCGCGTCCGATGACCTGGTGTTTACCCAGGCGCTTCTGCAGGGCCGGCCTGGCGTGACGGCGGATATTCTCGCCGCCATGGACAAGATCACCGAAAGCCGCGAGGCGACGCAACCTGTGAAAAGCCGCACTGGCGGATCGACCTTCAAGAATCCGCCCAACAACAAGTCATGGCAACTGATCGACAAGGCCGGGATGCGCGGATTTGCCGTTGGTCCCGCCAAGGTGTCGGAGATGCATTGCAATTTCCTCATCAACGAGGGCGGCGCCACGGCGGCGCAGATTGAAGAATTGGGCGAGACGGTGCGCCGCAAGGTGAAGGAGACCTCGGGCATCGATCTCGACTGGGAAATCAAGCGCATCGGCCTCGCAGCGGAGGAGGCGGAATGAACATGACGAAGCCACGCCTTCATCCGGACGAAACCACCGTCGCGGTGCTGATGGGCGGCTGGTCGGCGGAGCGCAACGTGTCGCTTGCGTCGGGCGAGGCCTGTTTCGGGGCGCTGCGCCGGGCAGGATTCAACGCCATCATGGTCGATGTGAAGCGCGAGACGATCCACAGCGTGCTCCTCGACATGAAGCCGGAGGTGGTGTTCAACGCGCTGCACGGCAAATGGGGCGAAGACGGCTGTGCTGCCGCCCTGTGCGAGACGTTGCGCATTCCCTACACCCATTCCGGCGTGCGCGCTTCGGCGGTGGCGATGAACAAGGAGATGTCCAAGGTCCTGTTCCGCGCGGCCAACATTCCGGTTGCAGAAAGCAAGCTCGTCGACATTGAACTGGCGGCGGAAGAGCATGCCCTGCCGGTGCCCTATGTGATCAAGCCGGTGGCGGAAGGGTCCAGCGTCGGCGTTCACATTGTGACCGAAGCCAAGAACGGGCCGCCCAAGATCATCCTGGAGCAGCGCGACATCTTTGGCGACCGGGTGATGGCGGAGCGTTTCGTTCCGGGCCGCGAACTCACCTGCGCGGTGATGGGCGATGTGGCGCTGGGTGTGATCGACATCGTGTCCAAGGCCTCGGGTTGGTATGACTACCAGTCGAAATATGCGCCAGGTGGTTCGCAGCATATCCTGCCAGCGGAGCTTTCGCCCGATCTCTATCGCAAGGTGCAGCTCTATTCGCTGCTGGCGCACCAGGCGCTGGGCTGCCGCGGCATCTCGCGTTCCGATTTCCGCCTTGATGACGGGCCCGGCAAGGAGCCGGAACTGATCATCCTTGAAACCAACACGCAGCCGGGCATGACGGGCACATCGCTCGTGCCGGAAATGGCGGCTCATGCCGGACATTCATTTGAGGAACTCGTGACATGGATGGTGAACGACGCTTCGCTCGACCGGTGAAACGTGCCCGCAAGGGCCGCATCGAGTCAGCACTGACCAGCCTCACCACGCGCATCGCGGTGCGGGGTTTTGCCGTGCTGTTCCTCGGCGCCAGCCTTATCGTCGGCGGCGTGGATGGCGGCGCATTCACCTATCCCGAAAGTCCGTTCAACAATTTCAACGGGCGCGTGGCTTCGATCTTCGGCATGGCGGCGCAGGACATTCGCATCTCGGGCCTGATGCACCATGATCCGGAAGACGTGCTCGCCCATATCGGCGTGAAACCCGGCGGCAGCCTTGTCGGCTTCAATGCGGATGATGCCCGCATTCTCCTCGAATCGCTGGATTGGGTGGCGGACGCCGAAGTGCGGCGCAACTTCCCCAACTCCTTGCAGATCACCCTCAACGAACGCGAACCCTTCGCCATCTGGCAGAAGGACGGCAATTATTCGGTAATCGACCGCGCGGGCGTCGAGATGAGCGGCCTCAACCCGCTGTCGCTCCGCCAGCTTCCGCTGGTCTCGGGGAAGGGCGCAAATGTCGCCGCGGCCGACTACGTTAACCAGATGGAAGCCATACCTGCCTTAATGCTCAAGGTTCAGGCGGCAGCACGTGTGGGTGAGCGCCGGTGGACACTGTACCTCGACAACGGCGTCAAGATCGACCTGCCGGAGGAAAATGTGGACACCGCTCTCAAGCGGGTTGCCGAGCTGGACGCGACACAGAATATCCTCTCGAAGGGCATTCGCGAAATCGACCTGCGGACGAACGACCGCATCGTGATCGCCCTGGCGGAGGCCGTCGACCCCAAGAAGGCCGGCGATCAGACCTCGCAGCTCCAGCACTGACGTCCTGCCGGCCGTTGCCGGCGCTGTTGGGTTCGAGTTGGGAGCAGTTCGTATGACGCGTGGCAGTCCATTGGGATTCCGGACAAAGGGGCGGGATGCCGTCGTCGCAGATGGCCCGGTCGCCGCGCTTGATCTCGGCTCCACCAAGATCAGCTGCGTCATCGCCGAGCCCTCCGAGCGCTTCGTCCAGGGCCAGGACTATCGCAACGCACTGCGCATCACCGGTCTTGGCACCACGGCGTCGCGCGGCATCAAGAACGGCGCCATTTCCAATATCGAGGAAGCCGAGCGTGCCATCCGCATTGCCGTGGATGCAGCCGAACGCATGGCCAAGCAGGCGGTACGTGCCGTCCACGTGAATGTGTCCGGCGGGCGTCCTGCCTCCATGTCGTCCTCGGGCCATGTGAAGACGCAGACGGGCGTTGTGTCGCCGCGCGACATCGAACACGCTGTCTCGGCGGCGATCGGCAGGGCCGACATCGGCAAGCGCCATATCCTGCATCTCAATCCGGTCGGCTATTCGCTGGATGGTGTGACGGCAGACCGTCCGCCGCTCGGCATGCACGGTGAGGTGCTGGGCGTCGATATCGGCATCGTCACCCTTGATGCCTCGCACCTCCGCAATTTGACACTGGCCATCGAACGCGCCCATCTCAAGGTCGCAGGCGTTGCGCTTTCGGCTTACGCCGCGGGCCGCGGCACGCTGCTCAACGATGAACTGGCCATGGGCACCGTGGTCATCGACATGGGGGGCGGCACAACAAGCTATGCGCTGTTCCGCAACGGAAACCTTGCCGCCTCCGGGAGTGTCGCCGTCGGTGCGGCCCATGTGACGGCCGATATTGCGCAGGGCCTCGCCACCACCATCGCCCATGCCGAACGCCTCAAGACCATGTTCGGCTCAGTGCTTCCCTTTGCCCATGAGGACCGCGAGATGCTGGCGGTTCCGCTTCTGGGTGAACGTGGCGTCGATGCCATCCAGCAGGTTCCCAAGCATGTGCTGAACGGCATCATTCTGCCGCGCGTCGAAGAACTGATCGAAATGGTCCGCGAAGACATGTCCCGCCATGCTCCGCCGGAAGCTATCACGCGCGTGGTGCTCACGGGCGGTGGCGGTCAACTGCAGGGTGTGCGCGATCTTGCCGCCCATCATTTTGGTTGCCCGGTGCGGATTGGCCAGCCGATCCTGGGGCAGGGTGCGCCGGAGGCCGCCCAGCAAGGCGGAATGGCCGTCAGTGCGGGTCTTCTCGCTCTGTCGCTCAAGCCGGACCGCCGCATTTCCATGCCCACGGAAGCGCGGGAAATGCTGGAACGGCAGCAGATGGGTTACGCCCGCCGGGTGGGGCGCTGGCTCAAGGAAGCGCTCTGAGCGTGAACAACCGGCAACCAACCTGACCCAACCTGACTCACTTTAAACAGAATATTCCTGTCTATGGTTAGCATTCGTTAACCATTTCTTAGGGCTTTGAGAAACAAAGTCTTATCAGCCCAAATCAGTACCGGAATCGACTCATGTCCATCAATCTCACTGTCCCCAACCTGCACGAGCTCAAGCCGCGGATCACGGTCTTTGGCGTAGGCGGCGCGGGCGGCAATGCCGTCAACAACATGATCGAAAGCCGCCTCGAAGGCGTTGAATTCGTTGTGGCAAACACCGACGCCCAAGCGCTGCTGCAGAACGCCGCGCAGCGCCGGGTGCAGATGGGCACGGCCCTCACGCAAGGGCTTGGTGCCGGTTCGCAACCGCAGATCGGCGCCGCCGCCGCCGAGGAAGCCCTTCCGGAAATCCTCGACCATCTCGCAGGCTCGCACATGGCCTTCATCACCGCAGGCATGGGCGGCGGCACGGGCACGGGTGCAGCGCCGATCATCGCGCGCGCCGCCAAGGAGCAGGGCATTCTCACGGTGGGCGTTGTCACCAAGCCGTTCCACTTCGAAGGTGCGCGCCGCATGATCACGGCAGAGCGCGGCATCGATGAACTGGCCCGCTACGTGGACACGCTGATCGTCATTCCCAACCAGAACCTTTTCCGCGTCGCCAACGAAAAGACAACCTTCGCCGCGGCCTTCGCCATGGCTGACCAGGTGCTTTACTCGGGTGTCGCCTCGATCACCGAACTGATGACCAAGGAAGGCCTCATCAACCTCGACTTCGCCGACGTCCGCGCCATCATGAGCGAGATGGGCAAGGCGATGATGGGCACGGGCGAAGCCTCGGGCGAAAAGCGCGCCATCGAAGCCGCCGAAGCCGCGATCTCCAATCCGCTGCTCGACGATGTGTCGATGCGCGGCGCGCGTGGCCTTCTCATCTCCATCTCCGGCGGTCCCGATCTCACGCTCTACGAAGTCGATGAAGCCGCAACCCGCATCCGCGAGGAAGTGGATCCGGAAGCCAACATCATTCTGGGCGCCACCTTCGATGACTCGCTGGAAGGCACGATGCGCGTCTCCGTCGTTGCGACAGGCCTGACGCCGGAAGCCATTCACGGCGCGGACGAAGACACCTCCGCCGCGCACGAACCCGTTCGCACCCAGGTCGGCTACACGCCGGCCATGGCACCTGCCGAAAGCGTGAAGGTGGTGAAGCCTGCGCCGATGGCGGCCCGTCCTGCGGCCGCCGAACTGCGCGCCGAAGCAGCGCCGCAGCCCGTGCCGGTGGCACAGCCGGCACCGCGCGTCACCACGCAGCGCATTCCGCCCATCGAAGACTTTCCTGTGATCGCGCAGAAGCAGATCGCCGCACAGCAGAGCCGCATCGAGGACATCGCCGAGCATGCGCAGAAGCGCAAGAAGGGCATCTTCGAACGTCTCGCCACGGTGGGCCTTGGCCGCCGCGATGAGGCCGCACCTGCGCCCCAGTCGGCACCGCGCCGCGCCGAACCGAAAATGACTCCTGCTGCAGCGGCCCGCACGGCCACGCGCCCGCAACCGCAGCCTGACCCGCATGCCCATGTGGAACCGGCCTACGAGGACGACCAGCTTGCCATTCCGGCGTTCCTGCGCCGCCAGGCCAGCTCGTAATCCTGCCCGGCAATCTTGCCTGTTCACGGAACCCGGCGGTCACACTTCCGCCGGGTTTCGTTTGTCATAAGCAACCTGTACACGACCCTTCACGGCAGGGGTGACACAGGCTAGAACCCCGCAGCACATGACCCACCGTAGCTTTCTTTCCCACACGCGCAATGCCGTTGCCCTTGCCCTGACACTCGTTGTCCTGGGTGGTTGCGCCTCATCGGGTGGGTTCAAGCGCCTCTTGGACCGGGGCGACGGGGACACGGGCACGACCAGCAATGTGGTGCCGCGTGGTGGCGTGATTGCCCCCGACATGGCGTCAGCGGACGAGAAGGCCGTGGCGACACTCTACAACGGTGGCCTCGCCGAAATGCAGGCCGGGAACTACAGCCGTGCCCAGAAGAAATTCGCCGAAGTCGAACGGCAGCATCCCTATTCCAAGTGGGCGACCAAGGCGATCCTCATGCAGGCCTATGCCTTCTACCGGCAGACCAAGTGGGAC
>CALMLK010000170.1 GCA_937868035.1 uncultured Alphaproteobacteria bacterium | reverse complement strand
GCCGCAGCTTCGAGTCCGAACCCAACGAAACCATGCTCGCCGCCGGCATCCGCCCTTCGACGCCGGTGACGCTGGTGGAGAACGGCACGCTGCCCACGGAACGCGTTGTCGAAACGACCATTGGGCAACTGTGGGAGTGCGTGCACACCCACGGGCTGAGCGGGCCCACCATCATCTACGTTGGTCTTGCCAAGTCCGGCGCGGCGGCCATGGCCTCCGCCGACATCGTCCCCTTCCCTGTTCGCGAAGATATTCGCGACGCCATCCTGAGAGCTGCATCATGAGTGAAATCGAAAAGGGTCAGGTGATGACCGCAAACCGCTTGCGGGATGGGGAAGTCGTGTTCCTCACGCGTGCCGGTGTGTGGAGCGAGAAGATTGATGAGGCCGTTCTGGCGCTCGAACCGCAGGCCAAGGCGGCGCTGGAAACGCGTGCCCTCGATGACGTGAAGAAGACGCTGGTGACTGGCCAGTATTTCTTCGATGCCGAGCGCATCAACGGGCGCATCCGCGCCAACCATTTCCGCGAGCGTGTGCGGACACTCGGCCCGAGTGTTCGTCCCGACCTCGGCAAGCAGGCCAACGGCACCGCCGGCGGCTTTCCCGTCTTCAAGGATTGAGCCATGTACCGCTACGATGAATTCGACCACCAGTTTGTCGGCGAGCGCACCGCGCAGTTCCGCGACCAGGCCAATCGACGCCTCTCCGGCGAGATGAGCGAGGACGAGTTCCGTCCCTTGCGCCTGATGAACGGGCTCTACCTGCAGCTCCATGCCTACATGCTGCGCGTGGCCATTCCCTACGGCACGCTGTCTTCGCGGCAGATGCGCCAGCTCGGCATGATCGCCGACAAGTATGACAAGGGCTACGGCCATTTCACCACGCGCCAGAACATCCAGTACAACTGGATCAAGCTGGAGGACGCGGCCGACATCCTGCAGGCGCTTGCGGATGTGGAGATGCACGCCATCCAGACTTCCGGCAACTGTATCCGCAATGTGACGACGGATCATTGGGCCGGTGCTGCCGCCGACGAGATTTCAGACCCACGCCCGGTGGGCGAGTTGATCCGCCAGTGGTCGTCATTGCATCCGGAATTTTCCTTCCTGCCGCGCAAGTTCAAGATCGCCATCACGGGCGCGCCGCACGATCGCGCCGCCGTGAAGGTGCACGACATCGGCATGCGCCTGCACCGCAATGACAAGGGCGAGGCCGGTTGGGAGGTGATGGTGGGTGGCGGCCAGGGCCGCACGCCGATGATCGCCGTCACGGTGCGCGAGTTCCTGCCGGAGAAGGAACTGATCCCCTATCTCGAAGCGATCATGCGCGTGTACAACCTCTATGGACGCCGCGACAACAAGTACAAGGCACGCATCAAGATCCTCGTGCACGAGATCGGCGCGGAGAAGTTCCGCAGCGAAGTGGAAGCCGAATACGCCCGCCATCCGCAGCAACAGACGCAGGTGGAAGAGCGCGAACTGTCGCGCATCACCGCCTATTTCGCCGATCCCAAGTTCGAGAAGCTGTCGCGCTTCAATCCGGCCTTCGAGGATGCCAGGCGTGGCAACGCGGCGTTTGCCCGCTGGGCCAAGAACAACCTCGCCACCCACAAGAAGGATGGCTACGCCATCGTCAACATCTCGCTGAAGGCGCCGGGCGAAATCCCGGGCGATGCCACGGGCGAACAAATGCGCGTCATGGCGGACCTCGCCGAACGCTACTCGCACGACGAACTGCGCGTTTCGCATGCCCAGAACATCGTGCTGCCGCATGTGAAGCTGAGCGACGTGTTTGCCGTGTGGCAGGCACTTTCGGAGCACGGGCTCGGCGCCGCCAATTATGGCCTCGCGGGCGACATCATCGCCTGTCCAGGCCTCGACTACTGCTCGCTTGCCACGGCGCGTTCCATTCCGATTGCGCAGGCAATCAGCCGCCGCTTTGCGGATTTCGACCGCGAGCAGGACATTGGCAACATCAAAATCAACATCTCGGGCTGTATCAATGCCTGTGGCCATCACCATGTCGGCCACATCGGCATCCTCGGCCTCGATAAGGCGGGTGAGGAATACTACCAGATCACGCTGGGCGGCTCGTCATCCGAGAATGCCGCCATCGGCACGATTCTCGGACCGGGCTTCGCCTTTGAGGATGTGCCTGACGTGATCGAGAAGATTCTCGCCACCTATCTCAAGACCCGCCATGCGGGCGAGGAATTCCTCGCCACCTATCGCCGTGTCGGCGCCAAGCCCTTCAAGGAGGCCCTCTATGCCGCTGCTTAAGAATAATGCCTTCGTTGCAGACGACTGGGTTCACCTGGACGATGACACGCCGGTGGCGGACCAGCAGCGCGTGACCGTTTCGGTGGAGCGGCTGGTGCGTGACTGGGATGACCTGGTGCGCTTTCCGGGCCTCCTGGGTGTGCGCCTCACCAACACATCGCGCGAGCATGACCTCACGCCTTACGTGCCGCAGCTTGCGCTGATCGCGCTGCCCTTCCCGGCCTACACGGATGGACGTTCGTATTCGCTGGCGCGGCAATTGCGTCTCGATGGCTACCAGTCGGAATTGCGTGCCACCGGCAACATCCTGCCCGACCAGTTGCAGTTCATGCTGCAGGTGGGCTTTGACACTTTCGAGGTGCCGGAGCGGTTCGGTCTCGATGTCTGGCAAAAGGCGTCGCGGCAGATGTCGCTGGCCTATCAGCGTGGCCTGTTCCGCAAGGCGGGTGAGCGCGAGGTGTGGTCGGAGCGTCACCAGGGTTTCACACCATGGGAGGAACAGCCCCATGCCGGATAACCCCTCATTCAATGCCATCGTCGAACGTTACGCGGGGATCGAGGGCCGCGATCTCATCGCCCATGTGGTGAAGGATTATCCGGGCCGCGTGGCGCTGCTGTCGTCCTTCGGGGCGGAATCGGCGGTGCTGTTGCACATGCTTTCGGAAGTGGCTCCGGATTTGCCGGTGCTGTTCCTCGACACGGGCAAGCTCTTTGATGAGACCATCGCGTATCGCGACCGGCTGGTAAAGGAGCTTGGCCTCACGGGCCTGCGCGTCATTGCGCCCGACGCCGCTGATCTGGCGCGCAACGATCCTGATGGCGCGCTGCACGGCAGCAACACGGATCTGTGCTGCCATATCCGAAAGACAGTGCCTCTGGCGCGTGCGACGGAAGATTTCGATGTGCTGATTTCGGGCCGCAAACGCTTTCACGGGGCGGCTCGCTCAGACCTCGGATTCGTCAGCGAGCAGGATGGCAAGCTGAAGATCGAACCATTGGCTGCCTTCTCGGCCCTTGATCTTTCCAACTACGTGCAAGCCCATCACCTGCCCAGCCATCCGCTGAAGAGCTTCGGCTATCATTCTATCGGTTGCGCGCCCTGCACGGTGGCGGGCGGGACGGAGGATGATCCGCGCGCGGGCCGCTGGCAGGGGAGCGACAAGACCGAGTGCGGCATACACTTTGCGGCCAATGGCCAAATCATCCGGACGGTGACACGTGCGGCTGCGGACGCGCGCTGATCCAACTCTGATCCGGGGGATCGTTCGACATGCTTGAGTTCTTCATCTTTGCCGCCATCGGCTTTGCCGCGCAGGTTTGCGACGGTGCGCTCGGAATGGGCTTCGGCGTGATTTCGTCGTCCGTGCTGCTGGGGCTCGGAGTACCGCCGGCGCTTGCGTCGGCCAGCGTCAATGCCGCGAAGATCCCGACAACGGGAACAGCGGCGTTGTCGCATCTCTATCACCGCAACCTCGATTGGCCGCTGGTAACTGCACTCTGCATTTTCGGTGGGCTTGGCGGCGCCATCGGCATGCTGCTGCTGACCGGGCTCAAGGGGGCGTGGCTTACAACCACGATCACGATCTACCTCCTCTTCGTGGGAAGCCTCATCGTCATCCGTGGCGTGCGGGGTTCTGCGCCGCGCGTGCTGCCGGCGGCGTGGCGGCGCACCATCGGCTTTGCCGGCGGGTTGATCGAAGGCATCGGCGGAAGCTGGGGACCGGTCGTGACCACGTCCCTCCTCGGGGCCGGAACGGAGTCCCGCTACGCCATCGGCTCCACCAACTTTGCAGAATTCTTCGTGGCCGTCACGGTGTTCTCGGCCTACGCCACCGCATTCTTCGTGGGGCACTGGGAGGGCGGTTCCGATTGGCGCAGCGTGGCACTCCCCGTGGCGGGGCTGGTGATCGGCGGCATTCCAGCGGCCTTCTTTGGCGGGCTTCTGTCCAAGATCACGCCCAAGCGGGCGCTGACGATTGCGGTTGGTCTCCTCGCCATCAGCATCGGCACCTACCGCCTCATCTCAGCCTGACCGCTTGCGGTGCAGCGGCAGCACGGGCAATCTGCCAGCCATGCGCATTGCCACCTGGAACGTGAACTCCGTGAAGGCCCACCTCGAAGGCGTTCTCGCCTGGATGAAGGAGGAGTCGCCGGACGTTGTCTGCCTGCAGGAAATCAAGTGCGAGGACCATGCCTTTCCGGCGCTGGAGTTCGAGGCCTTGGGCTACACCTGCGCCGTGCATGGGCAGAAGACCTACAACGGCGTTGCCCTGCTGTCGCGGCACCGGATGGAGGATGTCGTCAAAGGCCTGCCCGGTGGTGACGGCGATGACCATGCGCGTTTCATTGCCGCAACGGTGTTCGGTCCGCTCGTTGTGCGGGTGGCCTCGCTTTATCTTCCCAACGGCAATCCGGCTCCCGGACCCAAGTATGATTACAAGCTGGCGTGGATGAAGCGGCTTCAGGATTTCGCCGCGGCGGCCATGGCGAACGAGGAACCGCTGGTGCTGGCGGGCGACTACAATGTCATCCCGGATGCGGCCGATGCGCGCTTCCCGCAGAACTGGACGCACGACGCGCTGTTCCTGCCCAAGACACGCGCCGCTTTTTCGGAACTCAAGGCGATCGGGCTGACCGAGGCCTATCGCGCGCTCCACCCGTTGAAAACCGATGCCTACAGCTTCTGGGATTACCAGTGTGGTTCGTGGCAGAAGAACAATGGCATCCGCATCGATCACCACCTGCTCTCGCCGCAG
>CALMLK010000169.1 GCA_937868035.1 uncultured Alphaproteobacteria bacterium | reverse complement strand
ATGGGACTGGTGAGCGCGCAGTGGCAGGTCTATGCGCTGCGGCTGTTCATCGGCCGCGAGTTCTGGGGTGAACCCGCCGGCCTGCCGCTGGGCGCACACTGGGTGCTCTATGGCTACGGTGTGCCCGTCCTGCTGTTCTGGCTCGCCGCGCGCCACCTGCGCCGTGACGGCTACGAGCGCTGGCGCGCCGCCTTCGAAGGGCTGGCACTCGGCCTCGGCATTGCCCTTGTCTCGCTGGAACTCCGCGTGCTGATCGCAGGCGGCATCACGGCGGATCACATGAGCCTTCTCGAAATGTCGGCGCATGCGCTGGCTTGGCTCGGTGCTGCCTATGGTCTCGCCTATCGCCAGACCCTGTTCTCGTCCTTTATTTCTCTGTGGGGCGCGCGCATCTTGCAGGCCGCATCCTGCGCCGTGCTGTTCGTCGGATTGACGGCCCGCAATCCCGTCATCACCGGCGATGCGCTGGACGGCAGCATGCTCTTCAACAGCCTGTGGCTGGCCTATCTCGCACCCGTGCCGCTGTTGGCACTGATGGCCCGCAAGCTGGAGGGATTGGGCCTCGGCGAGGCGCGCAACGCACTCGGTGTGTTCGCCCTCGTGCTGCTCATTGCGTTCGTCACGCTGCAGGTGAAGCGCTTCTTCCAGGATGCCACACTGGTGCCGTGGTTCGAAAGCGATGCCGAATCCTACAGCGTCTCCGCCGCGTGGATCGCCACTGCCATCGCCATCTTCCTCGCCGGCATCCGCCTGTCGCGGCAGAACATCCGCCTCGCAGGGCTCGCCATCATCGCGCTGGCCGTGGCCAAGGTCTTCGCCCTTGACCTGTTCGAACTGGGCGGGTTGTGGCGCATTGCCAGCATTATCGGCCTCGGCCTCTGCCTCATCGGCGTGGGTTGGGTCTATACGCGCTTCGTCCAGGCGCCGCGCACGGGAGCCACCGCATGAGCACGTCGTCAATCGTTCTGGAAGGCGCGGTGCTCGATTACTACCGCGCCCACGCCGCGCGCGAAGCCCCCGTCCTTGCGGAATTGCGCGCTGCCACAGCGCGCTTCGGCGCGGACGCCGTGATGCAGATCGCTCCGGAGCAGGGCGCCTTGATGGGAATGGTTGCGTCCCTCATGGGCGCGCGCCGCATTCTCGAGATCGGCACCTTCACCGGCTATTCGTCACTCGCGATGGCGCTCGCCTGCGACGCCGAAATCACCGCCGTTGACGTGAGCGAAGAGTGGACCTCAATCGCCCGCCAGTATTGGAAGAAGGCGGGCGTGGACGGCCGCATCACATTGCGCCTCGACGGAGGCCATGCCGCAATTGCGGACCTCCGCGCCACAGGCCGCGAGGGCACCATCGACCTCATGTTCATCGACGCCGACAAGCCATCCTACGACGCCTACTACGAAGGCGGTCTCACGCTGTTGCGAAGTGGCGGTCTGATGATGATCGACAACGTGCTGTGGGGCGGCGACGTGGCGGACCCCGCAAAGCGCGATGCCGACACCACCGCTCTGCGTGATCTCAACGCCAAAGTGGCGGCGGATCAACGCGTCAGCCACTGCATGCTGCCCATCGCAGATGGCCTGACGCTGGTGCGCAAGCGCTGAGCACTTCACGGCGGCATCACGGAACCGCTCACCCCGGCGTGATGGTTCTGGCCTTGGAGTTTATTTCCAGTTGAACCCGGTTTCCGTCACCTTGCGCGTACGGCGTCGCACCGACACCGCCATACGACAACCGAAGGAGACTCCCCATGATCACCACCCGCCGCGCCTTCAGCGCCGCCATGCTCGCCACTGCCGTCACGGTAGCCCTGTCCACCGTCAGCGTCACATCAGCCACCTCCGCCGCTGCTGCGGAAAAGGAAAAGTGCTTTGGCGTCGCCATGGCCGGGAAGAATGACTGCGCCGCTGGTGCGGGCACGACCTGCGCCGGAACCTCCAAGGTCGACTACCAGGGCAATTCCTGGAAGTACGTGGAGAAGGGCACCTGCACTTCCATGATGCTGCCGGGCGACCGCATGGGTTCGATGACGGCCCTCAAGCGCGACATTCCCGCCTGATCCCAAACCACGGACGGCGACAGAAGGGCAGGTGCATGATGAAGGCGATACGTTCTCCGCAAACGGCGCAACGTCTGCGCCTGCCCATCTTCCCCACGCCGCTGAAGAGCGGTGCGGGTTTCAAGCCGGAACATCTCGCCGCCATTCTGCAGGACACCCGCAAGGTCGGGTTCTTCGAGGTGCATGCCGAAAACTACATGGGAGATGGTGGCGCGCCACTTGCCATGCTCGAGCGCCTGCGCGCCGATTATCCCATCTTCCTGCATGGTGTTGCCATGTCGATCGGCGGCGAGGCTCCCCTCGACAAGGACCACCTTCGCCGTTTCAAGCGGTTGGCAAAACGCATCGAGCCGCATGTCGTTTCAGAGCACCTCGCCTGGTCCACCCATGACGGCGTCTTTTACAACGATCTCCTGCCGGTGCCCTATACGCCTGCCGTGCTGGACCGCGTCGTCGCCCACATCAACGAGGTGCAGGACACGCTGGGCCGCGCCATGCTGCTGGAGAACCCATCCACTTACGTGGCCTTCGACATTGCCGGCATGAGCGAGACGGACTTCATCCGCGAAGCCGCGCGGCGCACGGGTTGCGGTTTGTTGCTCGACGTGAACAATGTCTTCGTCTCCGCCACCAACCACGGCTTCTCCGCCGCGCAATATCTCGCGGAATTTCCGCTCCATCTCGTCCGCGAAATTCACCTGGCCGGGCATGCCAGCGATGTGGATGACGATGGCAGGCCACTTCTCATCGACGCCCACGACCGCCCGGTCGCGCGCGATGTCTGGGCGCTCTATGAAACGGTCATTTCCCAACTGGGTCCCGTGCCCACGCTGATCGAGTGGGACAATGACGTGCCGGACTGGCCGGTCCTGAAGGCGGAGGCAGACGCCGCTGATGCCATTCTCGGGGCCTATGCCACGCAGGCCCATCCGGATTTGCGCCGTGCAGGATAACGCCACCCCCAGCGAAGCGGCCTTCGCCGCCGCCTTGCTGGATCCGGCCGCCGCCCTTCCGCAGGCGGTGAAGCGCGGCGGTCAGCGCCGCTATGCCGTCTATCGCAACAATGTGACGGTGGGATTGGTGCGGGCCCTCGAAGCGAATTTCCCCGCCATCCGCCGCCTGCTGGGCGAGACCTATTTCACAGGCCTGGCCCGGACTTTCGCGCAGGCTCATCCGCCCGCATCGCCGCTCCTCTTTCATTATGGCGAGGACTTCGCGGATGTCCTCGCCGCTGAGGACGATCTCGCAGGCTATCCATACCTCGCCGACGTGGCGCGGCTTGAACATCTCTGGCGCCGTGCCCATCACGCCCGGGATGCGAAGGTGCTGGAACCCAACAGCTTGTCTGCCTTGGATCCCGAAACCCTGATGGCGTCCCGCCTGCGCCCGCACCCGGCCTGCGCGCTGCTGTCGTCGTCTTACGCGGTGCACGCAATCTTCACCGCAAGCCGCGGGGAGGGCGATGCCGTGCCAGACGCCGCTCAGGCCCAGTGCGTTCTGCTCACGCGCCCGCACTTTGATGTGGAAGTTCGTGTGATTTCCCCAGAGACCCACGCCTTCCTCCAGGCGCTCGCCGCCCGCGCCACGCTGGCCGAAGCGGCGGAGCAGGGCTTCGCCGCCAATCCGCGCTTCGCCCTTGCCGCCGCCATCAGACTCATGGTCGAAGCAGGCGCCTTCCAACACAAGATCACGCAGGACCCGTCATGAGCCTCCTCTCCACCGTCAACGCCCTCGAACGCACCGTGGCGCGGGTGCTGCCTTACACGCTGGTGAGTCTGGCCCTCCGCCTTGCCCTGGCGATTCCCTTCTGGCTTTCGGGACTGACGAAGTGGAGCGGCTTCCTCACGCTCTCGGATACGCCGCTGATCTTGTTCCAGAACGAGTTCAAGCTGCATGTGCTGGGCAAGGCTTATGACTATCCGTTCCCCATCGTCGCGGCCTGGGGATCATCCATCGCAGAGATCGTCCTGCCGGTGCTGCTGGTGCTGGGCCTGTGCACCCGTCTTGCGGCCTTTGCCCTGCTGGTAATGACGGCGCTGATCCAGCTCACTATCCCCACAGGCTGGCCCATCCACGCCACCTGGGCCGCCATGGCAGCGGGCATTGTCCTGCTCGGACCCGGCAAGGCCTCGGTCGATGGCATGCTGGGTAGGGCGTAAGGGGCGCAAAGCCCATGATTTGACATTGCCCCACGGTCCGGCTATGGCCCGGCCCGTTCAACACTCACACGGGGGTTGGATTGTCTCATGCCTGCGCAAGTGGGCCACATAGAGCCAGTCCTTCCGGTGCTGGAGCTTCCAGTTCACTTCCCCCCGTGGCGGATCAACCGGAGAAGGAAAAGACATGGGCGCAGTTCCCTTTACCATGCGTCAGCTCTTGGAAGCTGGCGTTCACTTTGGCCACCAGACACACCGCTGGAATCCCAAGATGCAGTCGTACATCTACGGCTCGCGCAATGGCATCCACATCGTCGACCTGTCGCAGACGGTTCCGCTGCTGCATCAGGCCCTCAACGCCATTTCGGACACGGTCGCCAAGGGTGGCCGCGTGCTCTTCGTGGGCACCAAGCGTTCTGCCCAGGAGCAGATCGCCGAAGCCGCCAAGCGTTCGGCCCAGTACTACGTCAACTCCCGCTGGCTCGGCGGCATGCTGACCAACTGGAAGACCATTTCCAACTCGATCAAGCACCTCCGCACGCTCGATGAAACGGTGTCCAAGCAGGGCGCCGGCCTCACCAAGCGCGAACTCCTCAGCATCACGCGCGAGCGCGACAAGCTGGAGAAGGCGCTGGGCGGCATCAAGGACATGGGCGGCGTTCCCGACATCCTGTTCGTGATCGACACGAACAAGGAACAGATCGCCATCAAGGAAGCCAACCGCTTGGGCATCCCGGTCGTCGCCATCATCGACACGAACTCGGATCCGTCGGGCATCACCTATCCGATCCCCGGCAACGACGACGCGGCCCGCGCCGTGGCGCTCTATTGCGACCTCATCACCAAGGCCGTCATCGAAGGCATCTCGCAGTCGCAGTCGGCTTCGGGCATTGACCTCGGCGCCGCCGAAGTGCCGGTCGAAGAAGCCGTCGCCGCGCAGTAAGCATTCGCGGTTCATCATCTGACGTCATTCCGGCGCAAGCCGGAATCCAGACTTTCCCAAAAGCTGCCGCTTGAAAGCCTGGGCCCCGGCCTTTGCCGGGGTGACGCATATTTGAATGGCAGTGCATGGAGACAGACATGGCTGAGATCACAGCTGCACTTGTGCGCGATCTGCGCGAAAAAACCGGCGTCGGCATGATGGACTGCAAGGCAGCCCTCGCCGCCACCAATGGAGACATGGAAGCCGCCGTCGACTGGCTGCGCGCCAAGGGCCTTGCCAAGGCTGCCAAGAAGTCGACCCGCGTCGCCGCTGAAGGCCTCGTCGGTGTCTTGACCCGCGGCACCACGGGCGCCCTGGTCGAAGTGAACTCGGAAACGGACTTCGTGGCCCGCAACGAAAAGTTCCAGGCCATGGTGGCCGAGATTTCGAAGCTGGCCGTCGACGCCGACGGCTCGACCGAGAAGCTCAAGACCATGAAGTTCCCGGGCTCCGGCCATGACGTCGCCGCCTATGTCGCCGAGATGGTGGCAACGATCGGCGAGAACATGACCGTTCGCCGCACCGCTGCGCTGTCCGTGAAGGATGGTGTTGTCGCGTCCTACGTCCACAATCAGGCCGCCCCCGGCATGGGCAAGATCGGCGTGCTGGTGGCGCTGGAAGGTGCTGGCAGCAAGGACGAACTGAACACCTTCGGCCGCATGCTCGCCATGCACATCGCCGCCACGAACCCGGTCTCGCTCGACCTCGCCTCCGTGCCTGCCGACGTGCTGGCCCGCGAAAAGGCGATCCTCGAAGAGAAGAACGCCGGCAAGCCCGAC
>CALMLK010000168.1 GCA_937868035.1 uncultured Alphaproteobacteria bacterium | reverse complement strand
TCGACTACATCTATGGTGTGCTGCACTGCCCGGCCTACCGCGAGACCTACATGGAATTTCTCAAGATTGATTTTCCCCGCGTGCCCTATCCGGCATCGCCAGATGTGTTCTGGGATGTGTCAGCCAAGGGCACGGAACTGCGCAGGCTGCATCTGATGGAAGATGCCGCGATTGGCGCCACGCCCTACAAGTTCACAGGGCAGGGCGACAGTGTTGTCGGCAAGGTGAAGTTTGAGGGGGGCCGCGTGTCTATCAATGAAGGGCAGGGCTTCGATGGTGTGCCGGCGATTGCCTGGAACTTCTACATCGGCGGCTACCAGCCCGCCCAGAAATGGCTGAAAGACCGCAAGGGCCGGGAGCTGTCCTTCGACGACATCAAGCACTACCAGAAGATCATCAAGATTTTGTCCGAGACCGACCGGATCATGAAGACCATTGAGATGCCGCTGTAACCCGCCCCACTTGCCTTTTCCGCCTCCTTCCCCCATATGCGGCCCCGGAAGGTTGGTGGCAGGCGTCGTGCTCGCCAACCGGGTCAGGACCGGAAGGTAGCAGCCCCAACGAGATTTTGACGGGTTGCCGTCCAGCCTTCCACTCTCCCCGAGATTTGAGAGTTTATCCGCCCCGGCCTTCGCTTGCGCTCAGGCGTTCAAAGCTCACATCATGCCACTGGCATGATGTGCCGGACCTGCGGTCCGTCGCTTTTCGCCCCGGCGCGGGACCCGCTGCCTCCGGCAGCTCCCGCGCGTTCGGCGGGCGGCGAAGGTCCACTGGACCTTCGCGTGGAGCGCCCGCCTCACCCCAACAAGCTTTTGACGGGTTGCCGTCCAGCCTTCCACTTTTCCCGAGATTTGAGAGTGTTTCGCTCCCTCTTTTCCCTCCCCACAAGGGGGAGGGTGAAGGGGGATGCGGACTGGCCTTGTTCTCCACGGCAAGATGGGGGAGCGCGGCGCTTCTGCGCTTTCATCCGGCGGCGAAAATCCCTAAATCCTCTCCCGATGGCTTCTCCTTCTCCCATGCCCGCCTACCGTGTGCTGGCGCGCAAGTACCGCCCCACGGATTTCTCCGCCCTGATCGGGCAGGAGGCGCTGGTGCGCACCCTCACCAATGCCTTCGCCACCGGCCGCGTGGCCCAGGCCTACATGCTCACCGGCGTGCGGGGCGTCGGCAAGACCACCACGGCGCGGCTGATCGCGCGGGCGCTGAACTATCCGCCCGGCCCCGCAATCGACATGCCGGAGATGACGCCGCAATGCGAGGCCATCCTCGAGTCGCGCCACATGGACGTGATCGAGATGGACGCCGCCTCCAACACCGGCGTCGACAACATGCGCGAGATCATCGACTCGGTGCGCTATGCCCCCGTCCAGGCGCGCATGAAGGTCTACATCATCGACGAAGTGCACATGCTCTCCAAGAGCGCCTTCAACGCGCTCCTGAAGACGCTGGAAGAACCGCCGCCGCACGTGAAGTTCATCTTCGCGACGACCGAAATCCGCAAGGTTCCCGTCACCATTCTCTCGCGCTGCCAGCGCTTCGACCTGAAGCGCCTCGACGCCACGCTGCTGATGCAGCACTACGGCCGCATCGCCAAACTGGAAAACGCCGAGGTGGAGGAGGAGGCACTGCGCATGATCGCGCGCGCCGCCGAAGGCTCGGTGCGCGACGGCCTCTCGCTGCTCGACCAGGCCATCGCCTATGGCGACGGCACGGTGAAGGCCGACGACGTGGGCAACATGCTGGGCCTGATCGATCGCAGCCGCGTGATCGAACTCTTCGATGCGGTGATGGGCGGCGATCCGGCCCGCGCCCTTGCCGAACTGGCGCAACAATTCGAAGGCGGCGGCGACCCCGAAACCATCCTCACCGACATGGCCGACTTCGTGCACTGGGTCACGCGCCTGCGCCTGGTGAAGGACAGCGCCCTGATGGACGGCGCGCGCACCGAGGCCGAGAAAACCCGCGGCCTCGCCTTCGCCGGGAAACTCGCCGTGCCCATGCTCTCGCGCGCCTGGCAGATGCTTCTGAAGGGCATCCAGGAAACGGCAACCGCCGCCAATCCCATGCAATCCGCCGAGATGGTGCTGATCCGCCTCGCCCATGCCGTCGAGATGCCGCCCGCCGATGAACTGGCGCGCATCGCAAAATCAGGGGCGGCACCCGCCTCCAACGTCAAGCCGCTGCCGCTGCGGGGCGAGGGCAATGGCGCCTCCGCCTCCGCCGCCGGAAATGGCGCAGGCCTTGCGGCTGCAGTGGCGCCCGCACCGCAAGCCCCGCCGCCATCATCGCCGCGCGAGCCCGTGGCCTTCGCCGATTTCGCAGGCCTTGTGAAATACGTGGGCGAGCGCCGCGACGTGAAGTTGAAGACCGAACTGGAACGTCACGTCCGCCCCATCTCGGTGAGCGAGGGCCGCATCGAATTTGCCCTCGAACGCGATGCCCCAGCGGGCCTCGCCAATGAACTGATGCGCAAGCTCGAAGCCTGGACTGGCCGCCGCACCCTCGTCACCGTGGCGCGCGAAGGTGGCGCCGACCCGATCCTCAAACAGCGCAAGTCGGCCGAGGCCGTGGCGCTTCAGGAAGCGCGCGAACACCCCGCCGTGCAGGCGATCCTCAAGACCTTCCCCGGCGCCGAGATCACGAGCGTCAGGGAACCGCAACCTCTCCCCACCTTCACACCGGAAGAACCAGATGAAGAATCTCGCTGACATCATGAAACAGGTCCAGTCCATGCAGTCGAAGATGACCGACATGCAGGCGAAGCTGGAGGCAACCAACGTCACCGGCCAATCCGGCGGCGGGCTGGTCAAGGTCACGCTCAACGGCAAGGGCGTGCTCACCGGCCTCGACATCGATGCCTCGCTGATGAAGGCCGACGAGAAGGACATCCTCGAAGACCTGATCGTCGCCGCCCATGCCGATGCCAAGTCCAAGGCCGAAGCCGCGGCGGCGGAGGAAATGAAGTCCGTGACCGGCGGCCTGCCGCTTCCGCCCGGGCTGAAGCTGCCGTTCTGAGCCACGCATGAAGCGCCAGGCCGGGCCTGAACTTGAAAAGCTGATCCAGCTTCTCGCCCGGCTGCCGGGCCTGGGGCCGCGTTCGGCCCGCCGCGCCGTGCTGCACCTCATCAAGAACCGCGAAAAGCTGTTCGATCCCCTCACGCTGGCGCTGGAGGATGCCCGCCACAAGGTGTCGCAATGTTCGGTCTGCGGCAACGTCGATACAGTCGATCCCTGTTCCATCTGCCGCGACCCGCGCCGCGACAAGAGCCTCATCTGCGTGATTGAGGATGTGGGCGACCTCTGGGCGCTGGAGCGCGCCGGCGCCTGGACGGGGCTGTACCACGTCCTCGGCGGTACGCTCTCGGCGCTGGGCGGCGTGCGCCCCGAAGACCTCTCGATCGGTGGCCTCCTTGACCGCGTGGGCGATGGCAGCGTGAAGGAAGTCGTCCTCGCCACCAACGCCACCGTCGAAGGCCAGACCACGGCGCACTACATCACCGAACGCCTGAAGGAGAAAGGCATCGCCACCTCGCGCCTCGCCCACGGCGTGCCGGTGGGTGGCGAACTGGACTACCTCGACGAGGGCACCCTCACCCAGGCGCTGCGGGCCCGCCGCCCGCTCTGATACAGCCCGTTAACACTTCATAAACCCTGTCGCTGGCGCACGCGCTCCGTGTGCGCGGACCGGACTGGCGATTGCTCCTTGATCCTCAAACAGCCGGCCCTTGTGCCGGAATGGGACAGGAGCAGGCCACATGTTTAACTTCCGCAAGACCCTTCGCCGGTTGTGGAACAACGAGCGCGGCGACACGGCCATCCTCTTTGCCCTGAGCGCCATTCCGGTCCTGCTCGCCGCCGGCGCAGGGATCGACTACGCCAACTACAACAGCGCCGCGACACACATGCAGTCGTCACTGGACGCCGCCGCCCTCGCAGGCGCTGCCGCCTCGGGCAAGACCGACGCCGAGCGCGCCACCATCGCGGAAGCCTCCTTCGATGCCAACATGGCGCGCGGTGCCGCCGGCGGCTACGGCACCACCACCGACTTCCGCGTCGAGTCCGGCACCTTCAAGGCCGACGCAACGCTGACCGTGCCCATGTCCTTCATGCGTGTTGCCGGCATCTCCGAAATCAATGCCAAGGCCTCGGCCGAGGTCGGCCTCGCCAGCATGAAGCAGGCCGAGATTGCCATGGTGCTGGATTATTCCGGCTCCATGGGCGACATCTCCGGCACCAAGGTCAAGTACATCGCCATGCGCGATGCCGCGACGAAGCTGGTGAGCGATCTCACCGCCGCAAGCCCCGGCAAGGTGAAGTTCGGCCTCGTGCCGTTCTCGCATCATGTCTACGTGACGCTGCCCAAGGCCTACGTGAAAGGCGCCACCGGCACGGGCAACTGGACGGGCTGCACGCAGGACCGCAAGTATCCCTACAACCTCACCAATGCCACGCCGACGAGCGATGTGGACACCAAGTGGAACCAGCCGGTCGCCCCCGACCATGCCTCCGACGGCTGCAGCGGCTATGCCGCCAACAAGCTCGTGGTGAAGCCGCTGACCACCGACAGCACCGCGGTGAAGACGCAACTTGCCGCGATGAAGCCCTATGCCTGGACGCACATCGCGCTGGGCGTCGAGTTCGGCTACCACCTGCTTTCCGACAACATGCCCTTCAACGAGGGCGTGTCGTTCAGCGACCCCGACACACAGAAGTTCATGATCGTGCTGACGGACGGCATGCAGACGGAACCAGCCTTCGGTCCGGGAACGTCCCGCAACGTCTCCCAGGGCGAGAAGAACCTTGCCAAGCTGTGCAGCAACGCCAAGGCCGACGGCATCCGCATCATCACGCTGGCCTTCGACCTCGACGACACCACGACGCGCGCCCGCCTCAAGGCCTGCGCCAGCGATGCCAAGAGCTTCTTCATTGCCAATGACGACACCGACCTCTCTGCCGCATTCGAGGAAATCAAGACGGCGGTGGCGAGCGAAATCTACCTGAAGAAGTGAGGTCGGCGATCATGAAGGCCATTGCGCCCGCACCGTAAGGGGGCGTGGCCTGTCTCAGCTTCCCGTCACCAGGCGCGGGCGGGCGCCATCCGGCAGGGCTGCTGCGCTGTCATCGGACACATCGAGATTTTCAATGCGCGTGCCGTGCTTGCCGATACGGTCGGCAGAGGTGGTGAGCTTTTCCAGATCGGTGCTGGCCATGTCGAAGTGGCGGCGGAGATCGGAGGCTCGCTCCTTCAGGCGCTCCACGTCTTCCAGAAGCCGCATCACTTCAGCCTTGATGAGGTGCGCCTGCTCGCGCATCGCCACGTCCTTGACGATGGCCTGCATGGTCTGCACCAGAAGCATCAGCACGTTGGGTGAGGCGAGGATGACGCGGGCGCGGTGTGCCTTCTGCACCACGTCATCGAACTTCTCGTGCAACTCGGCGTAAACGGATTCCGAGGGCACGAACATGATCGCCGTCTCGTGCGTCTCGCCGCTCAGCAGATATTTTTCCGAGATATCCTTCACGTGCTTGCCGATGTCGGCCTTCAGCCGCTGTTCGGCTGCCTTGCGCGAGGCTTCATCCTGCGCCGACGTGAACGCCGTGAAGGCTTCCAGCGGAAACTTCGCGTCGATCACGAGGCGCAGCGATGAATCCGGCAAAGTGATGAGGCAGTCGGGGCGAGTGCCGTTGGAGAGCGTTGCCTGGAAGGCAAAGCTGCGCGACGAGAGATTGTCGCGGATGATTGCCTCCATCCGCCCCTGGCCAAAAGCGCCGCGCGACTGCTTGTTGTTGAGAATGTCCTTGAGCGACAGCATTTCGCCCGAGAGCGTGGTGAGATTCTGCTGGGCGGCATCAATGACGGCCAGGCGCGCGTTGAGTTGCGACAGAGACAGCGTGGTCTTTTCCGCCTGCTCGCTGAGGCCGTGGCCGACGCGGGCGCTCACCATGTCCATGCGCTCGTCGATCACCCGCTGGAGGTGAATCTGGTGGCTCTGGGACTGCGAGGCATAGCTCTGCACCGCGCCCGAGAGTTCGGCGAGGCGAACGTCCATGTCCGCGGTCCGCCGGGCCGCCTCCGCCCGCTCCGCCTTGCGGCCGGCTTGGGCGCGAAAGGCGAGGATGACCGCGAGCAACAGCAGCACCAGCCCAAAGGCCGCCGCCGCGAGCAATGTCTCGGCAAGGGTAAAGCTGTGGCCACCGAGCGTGAAGAAGGGAGAAGACAGGTCCATCCCGTCCGCCTAGCACGGATTCGCGTTTTGTTCCAGACGGGCTGGAAGGCAAGCGGAAGCGGCCCGCGACCACGCTGCCTTCACGCGGCGGCGTAGCGGCTTCGGACCATCCAGGTGCCCATGGAGTTGGCGAGCATGTCGTCGCCGACGAGGCTGATCTTGTTGCGGTCGATTTCCGTCTGCAGCGCCGAATGCCCCATCCACGCCGAGGTGAGCGCCTTCAGGTCGGCGGTGATGAAAAGATCGACGTCATGCCCCGGATCGATGACGCAGAGATCGGCCTCCACGCCGGGCCGCCCGATGATCCAGTAGTTACGTTCCTGCTCCGGCAGTTCCGGGAAGATGAACTGGATGACGCTGCGCCGCCGCGCCGGCAGCACGGCCGTATTCACCTTGCGCCGCATGTTCCACATCAACAGACGTGCATCCAGGTGTTCGAGGCAGACATCGGCATCAACATTGCGGTGGGCCCAGTCGCCCAGTGCCATGATGACGGGGGCGAGCTCGTCGGCGAGTTTTGTGGTGCGGTAGCTGCTGTCGCCTGTCGCGGGATGAATGTCACGGCGCACCAGCCCGTTCTTTTCCATTTCCTTGAGTCGCTTCGACAACAGCGTGGGTGACATCGAGGGTACACCGCGGCGGATGTCGTTGAAGCGTGTTGCCCCGTTCAGGAGTTCGCACAGCACAAGCAGTGTCCAGCGCGGCTCAAGGATCTCGCAGGCCTTCGCGATCGGACAGAAGTGATGATAGCTTTCGTTGGACATAGACAAATCTCCATGCCCCCCACGTCAGGCTGTCCCTATGCCCCAACGCGCGGGCCGGTGCTAGTCCACAATCTGTATCGGCTTTGCTCCATTTCGAGGACTCAACCTCCTGCCGCCGCCTTCCTATGTGCAGCCCCGTCGCGAGGACGGCATTTCCACAAAGGAAGACATGACCATGAACACCAACCCGAACCCAGGCGTGCAGCCGGCCCCGGACTACACCGCCATCAAGCAGAAGCAGCAGGCCACATGGGCCTCCGGCAACTATGCCGTCGTGGGCACGACCCTGCAGATCGTGGGTGAAATGCTGGCGGAGGCGGCGGATGTGATGGCGGGTGAGCGCGTGCTCGATGTGGCCGCCGGCAACGGCAATGCCACGCTGGCCGCCGCCCGCCGCCACGCCACGACGACCTCAACGGACTATGTGGAAAGCCTGCTCAACCAGGGCCGCACCCGCGCCGAGGCCGAAGGCCTGGAGGTGGCGTTCCGCACGGCGGATGTGGAAGCGCTGCCCTTTGGCGATTCAAGTTTCGACGTTGTGCTCTCCACCTTCGGCGTGATGTTTGCGCCGAACCAGGTGCAGTCGGCGGCGGAAATGTCGCGCGTGCTGCGCAAGGGCGGCCGCATTGGCCTTGCCAACTGGACGCCCGACAGCTTCATCGGCAGCCTGTTCAAGGTGATCGGCCGCCACGTGCCCCCGCCAGCAGGCCTCACGTCTCCCGCCCTGTGGGGCGATGAGATGCACCTTGCCACCCTCTTCCCCGGCCACAAGATCAAGGCCGAGCGCCGCACCTTCAATTTCCGTTATCACTCGCCCGCCCATTTCGTGCAGGTGTTCCGGACCTATTACGGCCCGACCCACAAGGCCTTTGCGGCCCTGGACGAGAATGCCCGCGGCAAGCTGGAAGCGGATGTGCTGGAATTGATCGCCACGGCAAAGCGCAAGGATGCCACCGCCCTGGTGGTGCCGAGCACCTACCTGGAAGCAGTCATCACCAAGTGATCTGACGCCAAAAAGGAAAAGGCCCGTTCCTACCGACTGGGCAGGAACGGGCCTCCAATCCGCTCTGAACTCGGGACGGCGACAGGAGCCCAAGGCGGACAGATCGGACCAGAATGGAGAAAGGCAAAGAGGCCAAAACTTGGGCCGTCTCTTTAAGTAGCGCCGTGTGGTGGCACCCGCCGATCCCCCGCTGGATCGAGTGTGAGAGTGACCTTCAATTGGGGCTGCAAGAATGCCCAACCGCGAAAAATCGCAGGTCATTTTCAGGCTATTTCAGGAGGGAACTGCCCTACAATTGTGGCGGTACGGAAAAAACCGAGCGAAATCAGCGCTTGATTGTGGCGCTCGCGGGGAAAACAGCCCGGGCCGTGAAGTCACTGCGGCGCTCGAGCGTGAAGCCGACTCCCTGCGAGAGGCCGACCAGAATATCCTTGAGCGTGCGAATGACCATGATGCGTAACCTTTTATGCGGTGCATATGGTTGCGAATTGTGGAGAATTCGTTGCTTTTTCGCCTCTGGCGTGCAGGGGAGCTATGCGCCTTTCGCATGTGCGAAAGAATCAGTGGCCCGAATCAATGCGTTGAGTGTTCCGGGTTCCGCCGCAGCGTGGCCGGCATCGGGAATGAGCACATAGTCCGCCTCCGGCCAGGCCCGGTGCAGCGCATGGGCGGTGGCGGGCGGCGTCACCACGTCATACTGGCCCTGGATGATGATGCCGGGGATATCCCGCAGGCGGTGGGCCTGATTGATGATCCAGCCGTCCTCGGCGAAAAAACCGGCATTCATGAAGTAGTGGCACTCGATCGAGGCAAAGGCGATGGCGAAGTGGTCCTCACCGAAGGCCGCCTCCCGTGACGGGTCGGGCAGCAGGGACAGTGTGGCGCCTTCCCACTGCGCCCAGGCCCGCGCCGAGGCCAGCTTCTGCTCATGGTCAGCCCCGGTGAGGCGGCGGTGATGGGCGGCCACGAGGTCATGCCGCTCTTCCGGCGGGATGGGCGCGATGAAGGACTCCCACTGCTGCGGAAACAGCATGGATGCGCCGTGCTGGTAGAACCAGTCGATCTCGCATTTCCGCACCGTGAAGATGCCGCGCAGCACCAGTTGCCGCACGCGATCCGGATGGGTCAGTGCATAGGCCAGGGCGAGGGTCGATCCCCATGATCCGCCGAACACCTGCCAGCGCGCGATGCCGAGGTGCTGGCGCAGCGCCTCCATGTCGGCCACCAGATCCCATGTGGTGTTGTGTTCGAGCGAGGCATGGGGCGTTGATCGCCCACAGCCGCGCTGGTCGAAGGTGATGATGCGATAGAGTGCCGGATCGTGGAAGCGGCGCAGGTTGGGCGAGGAGCCGCCGCCCGGCCCGCCATGCAGCACCACCACGGGCAAACCGCCGGGATTGCCAGATTCTTCGTAGTAGAGGTCATGCAGGGCGGAGACTTTCAGCCTGCCCCGCACATGCGGTTCGATCATGGGAAAAAAGCCGCGCATCTGTCCTTGAACTATGGTCATGTTGGGGGCCATACAACACCTGTGGCAATCTGGCGAGGAAGTGAATGTCCGAACGGAAGTCGAAGCCCGTGAACAGCGTGAGCAGCCGCCAGATCCTTATCATCGACGACCACCCCCTTTTTCGCGATGCCATGAAGGGAGCACTTGCCGGAATCCTCGCCAATGCGGCGGTCCGGGAAGCGGCGAGCCTCGATGATGGCATCAAGATCCTCGATGAGGACCGCGATTGCGACCTCGTCCTGCTCGACCTCAAGATGCCGGGTGTGCAGGGGCTCTCGGGCCTGGCTTTTCTCCGCGCCCAGTTCCCCTCCATTCCGGTGGCAATTGTCTCAGGCCAGGAAGAGCCGGCCGTGATCCGCCGCGCCCTGGCGCTGGGGGCGTCCGGCTTCATCCCGAAATCCACCCCTGCTGAGGAAATGCGCCGCGCCGTGTCGTCGATCCTCGATGGCGAGGTGTGGGCACCGCAGGTGGCCAAGCAATTGACCGACGAGGAACGCGAGATTGACGATCTCTCGAAGCGCCTCGCCACGCTGACGCCGCAACAGGTGCGCGTGCTGATGATGTTGCGGGCAGGGCTTCTCAACAAGCAGATCGCCTACGAGCTTGATGTCTCGGAGGCGACGGTGAAGGCTCACGTCTCGGCCATCCTGCTCAAGCTCAACGTCGACAGCCGCACGCAGGCGGTGATCGCCGCCGGCAAGATCGACGGCGAGTCCATTCACGAAGGCTGAGCCGCTTCTCCCGGGAACGGGTAAGCCTCCCCGCTACTCCGCTGCTTCCCGGCTCAGCGCGATTTGCGAAAGGCTGGCGCGCAAGGAGGCGGGCTTCACAGGTTTGCGCAGGTAGTGAATGCTCGCCGCCTGCGCCTCGTCCTGCACCCGCTTGCTGCGATCGGCGGTGATGAGGATGGCGGGGATGTGCCGCTTGGCCCGCCGCCGCAGCGCCTGCACCAGCGCAATGCCGTCTTCCCGGTGGATGTGATAGTCGGCCAGCACCGCATCGATCTCCGCCCCGTGCCGTTCCATCTGCTCCACCGCTTCTGCCGCACTGGTCGCGGGAATGACGGTGACGTTCCAGTTGGCGAGAAGCGCCGAGAGGCCCTCGACGATGGAGGTCTCGTTGTCGACGGCCAGCACACGCAGGCCGGCGAGCGGCTGATGGATCACGGGAGGCGCAATCGCGGCAGCTTCGCGCGCCACCGCCTCGCGCCCGCCCGGCACCAGCACCATGAAGGCAGACCCTGTGTTCACCTGCGAGGTCAGCGTGATCGGGTGGCGCAGCACCTTGCACAACCGGTCGACGATGGAGAGGCCAAGGCCGAGGCCGGGCTCATTGTGCTTGTCGCGCCCCAGGCGCTCGAATTCGCGGAAGACGACGCGCAACTGTTCCGACGGAATGCCGAGCCCCGTGTCATGCACCGCGATCTGGAAACTGCTCCCCTTTCGCCGCACGCCCACCAGCACGCGGCCCTTCGGCGTGTACTTGATGGCGTTGGAGACGAGGTTCTGCAGCACACGCCGCAGCAACTTGCGGTCTGATTTCACCACAGCAGAGGTGCGCACGAAGCGAAGCGACAGGTGCTTGTCGCTGGCCAGGCGGTCGAATTCGCGGGCCAGCGTGTCGAAGAGTTCCTGCACCGGAAAGCTCTCGATCTCCGGTTTGATGGCGCCCGCATCGAGCCGCGAGATATCGAGCACCGTGGAGAGAATGTCTTCCACCGCCTCCAGCGCGGCATCGACGTTGCGCACGATTGTCTTGTCGGGCGTTGCCGCCTGGCCTTCCACCAGTGTGCTGGTGAACAGGCGCGCTGCATTGAGCGGCTGCAGGATGTCGTGACTGGCGGCGGCGAAGAAGCGGGTCTTGCCCTGGTTGGCGGCGTCGGCCTCGGCCTTGGCCTTGGCCAGTTCGCCGTTGAGCTTGGTCAGTTCCGCCGTGCGTTCGGCCACACGCAGTTCCAGCGTCTCGTTGGCGAGCAGCAGCTGATCCGCCGCCGCCACCGTTTCGGTGACATCCGAGAAAGAAACGACGATGCCGCCATCGGGCAGGCGGCCACTGTGGATGTCCACCACACAGAGCGGCTCCACCAGGCGCTGCCGCCATTGCCCTTCGCCTGCAAACAGCTTGCGGCGGCGCGCGGCGATGGCACTGTCCTGCCGCGCTTCCGGCTCCAGCGTGCGCGTGCCCACGTAGATGAGGAACTCGTCAATGCGCGTGCCGACGCGCAGGAGCGCCACGGGCAGCGCCAGCACATCCTTCACCGCCGCATTCCAAGAGACGAGCGCGCCCTTGTGATCGAACACCGCGATGCCTTGCGGCACGTTGTCGATGGCAGATTGCAGGACGCTGCGATTGTGCTCGATCGCGGAGGAGGCATCGTCGAGCAATTGCATGGCATCGCGCGAGCCCTTGGTGTGCCGCTCCAGCAGCAGTGCCATGACGAGCCGCGACGAGGCGGGACCGATGGCGGAGGCCAGCAGGTGTTCGCCGAAATTGAGGATGCCGATGTCGGCTTCAAGGCCGGGATCATTGGCAAGGCCCCGCATCGCCACCATGCCGGCAAAGGCCTCGCGGGTTTTTTCCGTGCCGAGGTAGCGGGCGACGGTTTCCTCGACCTGTGCCACGGTCACGCTGGAGCGCCACAGGCGGAACCCGGCGAGACCGGAACCTGCGCGCGTATCCGGCAGGAAAGCCTCTGCCTGCAGCGCCTCGATGCGGCTCGGCGGGCGCATGGCCGAGATGGCCGCATAAGCAGCGATATTGGCGAGCATGCTCCACAACACGCCATGCGTCAGCGGATCGAACTCGATGCCCAGCAACTGGCGTGGTTTCAGCGCAGCGATTCCGAAAGGACCATCCTGCAGCAGCGATGCACCCAACCAGCCGGAATCGATGAAGCTGGGAATGAGCAGCGTGTAGGCCCACACGGCAAACCCGGCGAAAATGCCTGCCGCAGCGCCACGTGCCGTGCCATTCCGCCAATAGAGTCCGCCAAAGAAGGACGGCGCGAATTGCGCGATGGCGGCAAAGGAGATCAACCCCGTCTGCGCCAGCGCCGCGGCATTTCCGGCGAGCCAGTAGTAGAGATAGGCAAAAAGCAGGATGCAGCAGATGGAAATGCGGCGGATGTTGATGAGGGCGGTGTTGCGCGTGTCACCTTCCCGATGCTGGAACATGTTGTGCTCGCCCTGGCGCAACAGCACCAGAGGCACGACGATGTTGTTCGACACCATGATGGCGAGCGCAATCGTCTCGACGATCACCATGGCGGTGGCGGCGGAAACGCCACCCACAAAGGCGACGGTGGTGAAGAATGGGGATTGTGCGAGAACCGGAAGGGCAAGCACATAGGTATCGGGATCCGCCCCCGACTGCATCTGCAACCCAACAATGGCGATGGGCGCCACGAAAAGGTTGATCAACACCAGATAGAGCGGAAACAGCCATGCCGCGCGGCGCACGTCGCTGCCATGGGCATTCTCCACCACGGCCACATGGAATTGCCGCGGCAGCAGCAGCACGGCAATCGCGGAGACCAACGTCACGCTCAGCCAGCGTCCGCCATCGGGCGTATGGTCGAAGACTGCGGTGATCTTGGGGTCCCTGCGCACGATCTCGAAAAGATTGCCCACGCCTCCGGCCAGCGCATAGGTCACAAACACGCCCACCGCCACGAAGGCCACAAGTTTCACCACAGACTCCACCGCGACAGCGAGGATCATGCCGTCCTGGTGTTCGGTGGTGTCGATGTGGCGCGTGCCGAACAGAATGGCGAACACCGCCATGGCGATGGTGACGAAGAGGGCGATGTCGCCGGCCAGCGGCAGGGGCGCCCAGCCCGATCCCGCGGCCGCAGCACCCGTGCCGCCCCCGCTGGCGATCACGGTCTGCAGGGAGAACGACAACGCCTTGAGCTGGATCGAGATGTAGGGAACGATGCCGATGACGGCGATCATGGCGACAAGGGCGCCGAGCGCTTCGTTCTTGCCATAGCGCGCCGAGATGAAGTCGGCGATGGAGGCGATGTTCTGCGTCTTGGCGATCATCACGATCCGGCTGATCAGCGGATAGGCGAGAGCGAAGACGAGGATCGGCCCGAGATAGACCGGGATGAAATCATATCCGGTGCGCGACGAGATGCCGACGCTGCCGAAATAGGTCCAGGACGTGCAATAGACGCCGAGCGACAGGGCATAGATGAGGGGGCGCGGCCGGCGCTGGTTCTTCCGCCGGACAGCCAGCCGGTCGCCCCAGGTGGCCACGGCAAAGAGCAGGCCCACGTAGCAGAAGCCGACCAGAACGATTGTCCAGGCCTGAAAGACCATTTCCCCCTCCTGTGGGGCATCATGGCCAGGGTTGCAGGTGCCGCGCAAGTGCGGAACCCGCGGAACGGAATTTCCACTTTCTCAATTCGTGGAACTGGATTATTATCCCGCTGGGATTGCAGCTTTGTCATGGCTTGCAACCTTTGGGAACTATAACATTATTGGGGGACTTCACACATGTGGTCTGAATTCAAGAATTTCGCATTCAAGGGCAATGCCTTTGACCTTGCCGTCGGTGTCATCATGGGCGGCGCCTTCGGCAACATCGTCAACTCGGTCGTGAACGACCTGCTGATGCCGATCATCGGCGTAATCACCGGCGGCGTCGACTTCACGCAGAAGTTCATGCAGCTCGCCGGTGGCGCGCCCAAGGACGCGACACTCGCCGCCGCCAAGGAAGCCGGCTCCACGCTGGCCTATGGCAGCTTCATCCAGACTGTCATCACCTTCCTGATCATCGCCTTCTTCCTCTTCCAGCTGGTGAAGATCTCGAACCGCATGAAGAAGGCCGAGCCGCCGGCACCGCCGCCGCCCGCCTCGACCACCGACACGCTGCTCGCGGAAATCCGCGACGCGCTCAAGAAGAAGTAAGCTTTTCCCGCAAGGGAGACCTGAAGCCCGGGTGCTGGACACCCGGGCTTTTTCTTTGCATGGATGGGTCATGACACCTGACCAGCTTTTGTCCCGCCTCACCGTTCCTGCCCAGACCGAACCCGACAGCGGCATCGTCAATGTCGCCATGTACGGCATGGGCCGTCCCGGCATCATCGCCTTTTGGGCCGGCGAGGGAAACCTGCCCACGCCCCGCGAGTTCTGCTCACCCGCGGTGGAGAGCCTGCTGCAGGGCGAGACATTTTATACGTGGCAGCGTGGCATTCCCGAACTGCGCCAGGCGCTGGCCGACTATCACACGCGCCACTATGGCCGGGAATTTTCGAGCGAGAACTTCTTTGTCACCGGCGGCGGCATGCAGGCCATCCAGAACGCCATCCAGATGGTGGCGGGCGATGGCGACGACATTCTCATCCCTGCACCCGCCTGGCCCAACTATGCAGGCCCCTTGCGCCTGCAAGGCACGCGCCCCGTCGAAGTGCCCATGAACTTCGCCAATGGCGCGTGGTCCCTTGACCTCGACCGCCTCTTCGCCGCGGTGACACCGCGCACCAAGGCCATCCTCATCAATTCGCCATCAAACCCTTTGGGCTGGACTGCGTCGCGGGCCGACCTCACGGCGATCCGCGACTTCGCGCGCAAACACGGCATCTGGATTCTGGCCGACGAAGTGTATGGCCGCTTCTACTTCGGCAAAGATGGAGCGAAACGCGCGCCCTCGTTCCTCGACATCTGCGACACCGAAGAGCAGCTCATCCTCTGCAACACCTTCTCCAAGAACTGGGCCATGACGGGTTGGCGGCAGGGATGGGTGCAGGCGCCGAAAGCGCTGGGCCCCGTGTTCGAGCGCTTCATCCAGTACAACACCTCCGGCAGTCCGGTCTTCCTGCAGCGTGGCTGTGCCGCCGCCCTGAATCTCGGCGATGCCTTCGTCGACAGTCAGGTGGCAACGGCGCGCAAGAACCGCGACATCGTCATCGAGGCCCTCCGCGGCCACAAGAATATCCGTTTCCAGATTCCTGATGGCGCCTTCTATTTCTTCTTCGCCATCGATGGCATGCGCGACTCACTCGCCACGGCCCGCCGCCTTGTCGATGAGGCAAATGTCGGCTTCGCCCCGGGCGCTGCCTTCGGCGCGGCGGGGGAAGGGTTCCTGCGCATGTGTTATCTCAAGGACGAGGACAAGCTCCGCGAAGGCCTCGCCCGCTTCTCCGCCTGGCTGGAAAATCACCAGCCCAGCTAGTGCTGCCTTTTGCTGCGCGCGCTGCACAAATGATGGTCAACACGGCGTCGCCGAAGGCTCCATCCTGATTTTCAGGAGAGCGCGCAACCCATTGATTATGAAATATAAATTTGCATTTGTTTGGCCCGTTGCGAAACTGGCATTGGGCTTGCGAGGCAAGACTCATCGCAAGACCTTCTCGGATCCTCCCATTTTCGAAGCATAGTCTTTCGCGGTTGCCGGCAGAGTCCGGCAGACTTGGGGACGGCAGGATGGACAATCCTCCGTCCCTCTTTTTTTGACAACATTCCCGCCCCACTTCTGCCACCACACGGGCAGACCTTTCTCACCGGGCGGCGTCGGCACAAAAACAAAAGCTCAGCACACGGATCAAAACCGTGGGCGTGTCGCGAGGGGTTACGCCATGTCCTATTCCGTCTTCGTCGTTTTCATGCAGTCATCCGGCCTGGTGCTGATCGGTGGTGCCGCGGTGGCGCTGCTGCGCCTGATCGCCGTGCACTATGTCCAGCGCCACTGGGCCCCGGCGGCGCTGCAATCACTCCACATCGTCACCTCGACCATGGCTGTCGGCCTCTTGCTGCTGGCCTTCTCCGGCGGTGGGCTGATGGCGACGCGTCTCTTCGAGACCAACGATCTGCCGCCGCTGCAGGCCCTGGGTGCGCAGAGTGTGCTCCTCACCATTCTCGCCGCCAGCGTGATCTTCCTGCATGTGGTGGCGCGGCCCTGGCTTGTGGATGTGGCCCGCGAACCGCTCTCGGCCCGGCCCCTCGTTCTCGATGTCTCCGCCCATCGCAGTCTTGCCATTTCCCTGTCACTGGCAGCACTGGCCTCGGCCTGGACGCTCTGGCTGGTGCTGGCCCTTTCCGCAACACCGCCCGCCGCCTCCACCACGCTCGCCGCGCTCGCCTTGATGACGCTGGTGTTCTGGCTGATGTTTGCGGGCCCCGCACTCGTGCTGCGCGGATTGGCCGTGCATGCCATGCGCGGACCTGAAAGCGCACCCGCGCCGCCGGTCCGCCTGATGCCCACCATCCCCGATGTGCCGGAGCACCGCCACGCCCATGTGCCCGCACCGCGCGCCCCGCGCCCCCGTCTCGCCCTTCAGAGGGACGACTTCAACGGCTGAGGGCGAAGACGCCGTCGATCACGAATTGCACGGCCAGCGCCGCAAGGATGATGCCCAGCAACCGCGTGATCACGGCGCGGCCGGTGATGCCCAGCGTCTTTGAAATCGGCACGGCGATGCGAAAGCACAGGTAGCAGGCCAGCATGACGCAGGCCGCTACCCCATAAAGCGCCCCGAGCTTGCTCCAGTCGCCTTCGGCCCGGCCTGCGAGCAGGATCATCGCCGTGATGGCGCCCGGTCCCGCCATCAGCGGAATGGCCAGCGGAAA
>CALMLK010000167.1 GCA_937868035.1 uncultured Alphaproteobacteria bacterium | reverse complement strand
CACTCTCCATGCCCGGGCATGGAGAGTGAACGTGACTAGGCGCTGCCGATGAGGATGCCGGTGAGGAACACCAGGAAGCCGCCGACGGCGATCTGGAAGGCGGCCTTGAGGAAGGGCGTGTCCATGTACTTGTAGCGGATCCACGAGATGGCCCAGAGTTCGCAGAAAACGACGGCGACGGAGAGCCAGGTGGCAATGGTGAAATCCGGAATGAGGTAAGGCAGCGCGTGGCCCATGCCGCCCACCGCCGTCATGATGCCCGCCGCCAAGCCGCGGATCAGGGGGTGGCCGCGGCCCGTCAGTTTGCCGTCATCCGAGAGGCCTTCGGCCAATCCCATGGAGATGCCCGCCCCCAGTGAAGCGGCGGTGCCCACGAGGAAGGTCTCCCAGGTGTTGCCCGTGGCGAAGGCGGCGGCAAAGAGCGGAGCGAGGGTGGAGACCGAGCCATCCATCAGGCCCACAAGGCCCGGCTGCACCACCTGCAACAGGAAGAGGCGGCGTTCGGCTTCCTTCTCGTCGATCTTGGCGTCTTCCGTCACGTGCTTGAGGCCGAGTTTGCCCGCCAGCGACTCGTGGCCCTTTTCGGCGGCGGCCAGGGTTTGCAGCAGTTTGCGCACCTGCGGATCGCTGCTTTGCTCGGCGGCCTGCATGTAGAAGCGGTAGTTCTCCAGTTCCACGACTTCGGCCCGCTGGCGCATCGCTTCAATGCCCAGCTTGGAAAGCGTCCACGCCGGCTTGTGGCGCACGAAGCCGTTTATGTCGCTCCGGCGGATGAGGGGAATGAATTCGCCAAACTTCTTGCGATAGAGATCGGTCAGGGCGCGGCGGTGGTCGTGCTCTTCTTCCGCCATCTCGATGAAGACCTTGGCGGAGGCCGGGTAAGTGTCCATCAAGGCGTTGGCAAAGCCCATGTAGGCGCGGGCGTCGTCGTCCTCGCTGGAAATGGCGAGGGCGAGGATTTCCTGTTCTGTCAGGTCCGAGAAACTCTTCATGGCAGCTTTCTAGAACGATTCTAACGCTTGTCCAGTTCACTCCGCGGCGAAACCCGTCCTTAAGGCAATCGAGGGTAGGACCGGGCCATGTCCAGCCAGACCCTCGTCCTGCCGCCCTCCCTGCCCTGGGCCGTCCTCGAAGCCGTGCTGCACGGCTTCCGGCGCCATGCCCTGCTCTATGGCTTTGCCGGGATCGTCATGGTGGCGGACCTCAGCGAGGCGTGGGTTCTCGATCTCCCCTTCGATTTCCAGATGGTGAAGCTGTTCACCGGTCCGGTACTGCTGATCCTCGCGGTGATGATCCTGCTCGGACTGGTGGGCGAAATCATCCGCCACGCCCGGAGCGGCAACACAGGCAGCGTGACGCTGGCCCTGTGGCACAAGCTCCGCGACGACTATCTGGCGCCGATGCGCGTGAGCAACGCGGTGCACGCCTTCCTGTTCATGAGCGCCTACATGGTGGGCTACACCTTCATCAAGAAGGCCATTCCCGCCGCGCACCCGTTTTCCTGGGACGGATCCTTCGCGCAATGGGACCAGGCCGTTCACTTCGGCGCGCAGCCTTACACATGGCTGTCGTTCCTCAATGTGCCGCTTGTCACCTTCATCCTGAATGTGAACTACAACATCTGGTTCTTCGTCATGTTCACGCTGTGGTTCTGGCAGGGCTTCAGCGGACAGGACTCGCGGCTTCGCCTGCATTTCCTGCTCGGCTTCACGTTGACGTGGTTTCTGGGCACCTGCGTGCTGGGAACGGTGTTCTCCTCCGTCGGCCCCTGCTTCTATGGCCGCCTGCTCACGGGCAGCGATCCCTACGCACCTGCCATGGCCTGGCTTGCAACGGCAAACCAGACTTATCCCATCTGGTCGCTCAACGTGATGAACGAGTTGTGGAAGACCTATGAGACGGGCACCGGACTGGTGAACGGCATCTCCGCCATGCCATCGATGCACGTGGGCACGTCGGTGCTCTTTGCGGTGCTCGGCTTTGCCTCGGGCAAGCGCTGGCTCGGCCTCCTGCTCTCGGCCTTTGCGGCGATGATCTTCCTGGGCTCGGTGCACCTCGCCTGGCACTACGCCATCGACGGCTACGCCGGAGCGCTGATCGCCATCGCCGGCTGGAAACTCGCCGGCCGCCTCATCGACTGGGCAAGGCCTGAGCTTCGCGCGAACTGACGCCTAGACAAACGCGCCGTGGCAGTGCTTGTAGCGTTTGCCGGAGCCGCAGGGGCATGGGTCGTTGCGGGCGACGTCGCCCCAGGTTTCGGGCTTCTTGGGGTCGCGCTTGCGTTCGGCGTTGCGGGGCGGCGGTGAGGCCAGGGCAAGGCCTGCGCCTTCGCCCACGTCGTCCTCACCCGAGGTGAGGTCCATGTGATGGGCGGCCATGTCGGGCAGCTCGTCCTCGTCCGGCAGCATGTCATCTTCACCGGCGGCCCGGGTCTGCACCTCGATCCGCATCATCTGGCCCGTTACCATCTGCTTCAGCTGCGAGAGCAAGGCCGCGAACAGATTGAAGGCTTCAGTCTTGTATTCGTTCAGCGGGTCACGCTGGCCATAGCCGCGGAGATGGATGACCTGACGCAGATAATCGACGGTGACGATGTGGTCGCGCCACAGACGGTCCAGCGTCTGCAGCAGCACCGCCTTCTCCACCTGGTCCATGATGGACTTGCCGTACTTCTCGCGCTTCTGGCCATAGTAATCGTTGGCGGCCGTCATCACGCGTTCCTTGATCTCCTCGTCGGCGATGCCTTCTTCCTTCACCCAGTCCTCGACGGGGAAGTCGATGGCGACGTGCTGGCGCAGGTCATCGCGCAGGCCGGGCGCATCCCACTGCTCGGCGTAGGCGTTTTCGGGGATGTGGCGGGCGATGGCTTCATTCACGACGTCCTGGCGCATGTCGTCGATCGTCTCGGCGATCTCCTCGCCACGCATCAGGCCGATGCGCTGCTCGAAGATGACCTTGCGCTGGTCGTTCATCACGTTGTCGTATTTGAGGATGTTCTTGCGGATGTCGAAGTTGCGGGCTTCGACCTTCTGCTGGGCCTTTTCCAGGGCCTTGTTGATCCACGGATGGATGATGGCCTCGCCATCCTTCAGGCCGAGCTTGGTCAGCATGCCGTCGAGACGGTCGGAGCCGAAGATGCGCATCAGGTCATCTTCCAGCGACAGGTAGAAGCGCGAGCGGCCGGGGTCGCCCTGGCGGCCGGAGCGGCCACGCAACTGGTTGTCGATGCGGCGGCTTTCATGGCGCTCGGTGCCGATGACGAACAGGCCACCGGCGGCGATGACCTTCTGCTTGTTGACTTCGATCTCGTCCTTGATGCGGGCGATGGCGGCATCGCGCTGCGCGCCCGGCGGAATTGCCTCAAGTTCGGTGGCAATCCGCATGTCGAGGTTGCCGCCCAGCTTGATGTCGGTGCCGCGGCCGGCCATGTTGGTGGCGATGGTCACGGCCCCCGGCGCGCCGGCTTGGGCAATGATGGTGGCTTCCTGCTCGTGGTAGCGGGCGTTCAGCACGTTGTGGTCGAAGCCTTGCGCCTTCAGGAGGCCGGAGAGCACTTCCGACTTCTCGATCGAGGTGGTGCCCACCAGCACGGGCTGGCCGCGCTCGCGTGCTTCACGAATGGTGGCGGCGATGGCCTCGTATTTTTCCTTGGCGGTGCGATAGACCTCATCGTCCTCGTCGAGGCGGGCAACATCGACGTTGGTGGGAATTTCCACCACATCGAGATTGTAGATGTCCATGAACTCCTCGGCTTCCGTCGCGGCGGTGCCGGTCATGCCCGAGAGCTTGCCGTAGAGGCGGAAGTAGTTCTGGAAGGTGATCGAGGCCAGCGTCACGTTCTCCGGCTGCACGGCCACGTGTTCCTTGGCTTCCAGCGCCTGGTGCAAGCCTTCCGAATAGCGGCGGCCCTGCATCATGCGGCCGGTGAACTCGTCGATAATGATGACCTGGCCATCCTTGACGATGTAATCCTTGTCCTTCTGGAACAGCTTGTGGGCGCGGAGCGCCTGCTGCATGTGATGGACGATCGTCACGTTGGCGGCGTCGTAGAGGTTCTCGCCCTTCAGCATGCCGGCGGCGGACAGAATGCGCTCGAGGTGTTCGTTGCCTGCTTCGGTCAGCGAGATGGAGCGCTGCTTTTCGTCCAGCTCGTAATCTTCCGCCGTCAGTTCCGGAATGAAGCGGTCGAGGGCATTGTAGAGGTCGGACTTGTCGTCCACGGGTCCTGAAATGATGAGCGGCGTGCGCGCCTCGTCGACGAGGATCGAGTCCACTTCGTCGACGATGGC
>CALMLK010000166.1 GCA_937868035.1 uncultured Alphaproteobacteria bacterium | reverse complement strand
CATCATGACTCGCGCGCGAACGGAAAACAAAGGCCTCACCATCGTGGCAAAGCCCGGATTTCAGGTTGCGGTCTTTCTCATGGCCGTGGCCGCCACCGCGCTGGTGCTGGTGGTGGTCAACCTGGTGATCGCGGGAGACGTCTGAGCGGCTTCAATTGCCGTCGATCTGCTTGCCCATGATGGCGATGGCCTGCTGATAGACGGTCGCGGCGTTCCAGCCCTGGATGGCGCCATAGTTCGGCTGTCCCCGCTGATAGCCCTTGCCGCGTTGCCAGCCGTGACCCACGAGGAACTTGGCGGTGGAGGCAAGTGCGCCTTCCTTGCTGTTGAGATTGCCGACACCGTACATCAGCACGTTCTTCGGCATGAATTGCGTCTGGCCCAGTTCGCCGTGCATGGCACCCTTGGCGCCCGCCGAGATCTTGCCGGAGCCCACGAGCTTCAGCATGGCGTAGAGCTGCTCGGTGAAGAATTCGGTGCGGCGGCAGTCGTAGGCCAGCGTGGCCGTGGCGGAGAGCACGTTCTGCTGCCCGGTGAAATGTCCGAACGCCGTCTCCATGCCCCAGATGGCAATGAGCGGGCCGGCGGGAACGCCGTATTTCGCCTCGATCCGGTCGAACAGGGCCTGGTTGGCGGCCTTGAGGCGGCGCCCTTGCGCCACGATGGTGGCCGAGCCGCGCTTGGCCATGAAGGCGCTGAGGCTGAGCTTGAAGGAATGCTGGTTGCGGTCGGCGCGGATGGTTGCCGTTGCATACTTCGTGCCCATCAGCGCCTTGAGGGCCTTGTCGTTGATGCCGTTGGCCTTGGCTTCGGCGGCGAAGGATTTTTTCCAGCCTTCAAAGCTTCCTCCGGTGCTGCTGCACTTGGCAGCGAGCGCGGGAGCCGACATCACCACGAGGGAAACAAGGGTACCCAGAAACACCTTCCGCATCAGAATCTCCAAAAAATTCGGCCCCGGCAATGTCTGCCACCGGACGGTGCAGTTGTCACCAGCATGGTTAACGCTTCGTTACCCGCCGCTTTCGGGGGTTGACGGCCCTGTGGGCTCGCGCTTGTCTCGGTAGGGGGCGTTCTGGGCAGGTTGCCATGTCAGACCAAATTCTCGCGGAAAAGCCGGCCGCACGCCCGGCCATCCTGTTTTATCTGTTGCTGGTGGGGGTTGCGGCAGCCGCGTGGTGTGGCGTTCACCTGAACAGCGCAGGGGCTCTCCTCCTGGCCGCGTCGCTGGTGCTGCTGGCGCCCCTCGCCCGGGCGCCGCAGCGGTCGTCCGTTCTCGTATCGTTGTCCATGGTCCTGCTTGGCCTCGCGCTGGCGGATTGGTTCACTCCGTTCGTGTTCCCGCCGGGCCCGCAAACCATCTTCCGCACCTATGCCAGCGGATACAGGTCGGGGGTGACAGAGGTCGGCGTGCTGCCCAGCCCGGGCGCCTATCGGTCGGAGCGGCATGCGGCAGACGGCACGGTGATCTATGATGTGACATACACCGTTGGCCCGGACCAGTTGCGGGTGACGCCCGATAATCCCGCGGGGCCGCACCGCGTCAATTTTTTCGGCTGCTCCTTCACCTATGGCGAAGGCCTGCGCGACGACGAGACGCTGCCCTATTATTTCAGCCAGGCGATACGGACGGCCCACGTCATGAACTTTGGCTATCATGGCAGGGGTGCCAACAACGCGCTCGCGCTACTGGAAAGCAACTGGGATACGACAGGCGACATCAATTTCTTTCTGGGAGCGGGCTTTCAGGTCGAGCGCGGCGTCTGCCATCCGGACTGGACCGTCCATTCGCCCCGCTATGAATTGTTGCCGGATGGCAGCCTGAAGCGGAACGGTGCCTGTGGCGAGCCGCGCGGACTGTCCGACCGGCTCCTCACGTCGGCCTACCGCTATTCCAACATCCTGGCGAAGGTGGATAATTTTTTGCGCTCACACATCAGTGATGATGACGTGCGCCTTTACCTCGCCACGCTGCGCCGCATGGCATCGCTTTCGCATGCGCGCGGCCAGAAATTCGTGGTGGGCTACATCAATGATCCGAACTCGCAGGTGGGCGAGACATCCTATCCGAACAACAGGATCATGAAGGAAATTGCCTCCTTCGCCGACGACCTGATCGACATGGCGCTTCCACCAGACCCGCGCAACAACATCGGCGGCGATGGGCATCCGTCTGGCTATGCCAACCAGAAGCGCGCTGCCATTCTGGCCGGGCACCTGGCAAAATACCTGCCCTAGGGGACAAAGAAAAGCCCTCCCCGCGCAAGCGGGGAGGGCTGAAGACTTTGCACTGGCGCGCGGCCGTTACTTCATCGTCGGCATCACGAATTCGGCACCGGAGCGGATGCCGGTGGGCCAGCGTGCCGTCACCGTCTTGAGCTTCGTATAGAAGCGGATGCCTTCCGGCCCGTGCATGTGATGGTCGCCGAAAAGCGAAGCCTTCCAGCCGCCGAAGGAGTGGAACGCCATCGGCACGGGGATCGGCACGTTGATGCCGACCATGCCGACCTGGATGCCTTGCGCGAATTCGCGGGCCGCGTCCCCGTCGCGGGTGAAGATCGCGGTGCCGTTGCCATATTCGTGCTTGTTGATCATGTCGGCCGCCTCGTCATAGGTCTTGGCGCGCACGAAGGAGAGGACGGGACCGAAGATCTCTTCCTTGTAGATGGTCATGTCGGTCGTCACGTGATCGAAGATCGAGCCGCCGAGGAAATAGCCGTTCTCGTAGCCCTGCATCTTGAAGCCGCGGCCATCGACCAGCAGCTTGGCGCCTTCCTTGACGCCGGTGTCGATGTAGCCCTTCACCTTCTCGTAGTGCTGCTTGGTGACGAGGGGGCCCATCTCGGCGTCGGCGTCGGTGCCGGGGCCGATCTTCAGTGCACGGACTTTCGGCTCCAGCTTGGCCAGAACCTTTTCTGCCGTGCCTTCGCCCACCGCGACGGCAACCGAGATTGCCATGCAGCGTTCACCAGCCGAGCCATAGCCTGCGCCCATGAGGGCATCGACCGTCTGGTCCATGTCCGCGTCGGGCATGATGATCATGTGGTTCTTGGCGCCGCCCAGGGCCTGCACGCGCTTCCCGTTGGCGGTGCCGGTCGTGTAGATGTACTTGGCGATGGGCGTGGAACCCACGAAACTCACCGCCGAGATGCCGGG
>CALMLK010000165.1 GCA_937868035.1 uncultured Alphaproteobacteria bacterium | reverse complement strand
CTCGGCACTCACGGCGCATTACCTCGCGACGGATGCGATCCTGATCGGCGGGAGCGAGCCGCAGCGCGCCGCGTGGCTGCCGCGCGCGGCGGCGGGTGAGGTGCTGGGCGGCTTTGCGCTGACAGAACCCACGGCGGGTTCCGATCCGGCCGACATGAAGACGCGGGCCTTGCGCACCGCGAATGGCTGGCATCTTGCCGGCAGCAAATGTTTCATCTCCAACGGCGGCACGGCAGATTTTCTCGTCGTCTTTGCCGTCACCGATCCCGCCGCAAAGCATCGCGGCATTTCCGCCTTCATCGTTCCACGCGGCACGCCCGGGCTTTCCGTTGGTGTGCCGGAGCGCACGATGGGCCTGCAGGGCGGGCACGTCTTCACCCTCGCGTTCGATTGCCACCTGCCGGCCGATGCGCTGATGGGCGGGACGGAGGGCAAGGGATTTCGCACGGCCATGGCGGTGCTGGACAATGGCCGCGTCGAGGTGGCGGCCATGTCGCTTGGCATTGCCCAGGCCGCGCTTGATGCCGCTCTTGCTTATGCCAAGACGCGTGTGATCGGTGGCGAGGCGCTGGCCAACCGGCAGGGTATTCGATGGCAACTCGCCGACATGGCGCTGGATATTGCACGGGCGCGCGCACTTGCCCTGCAGGCCGTGGAGGCGCGGACGCAATCGCACCTGACCGGCGAGCGGTTCTCACTTGAGGCGAGCCTCGCCAAGCTCGCCTGCTCGGAAATGGTGGGCCGCGTCACCGACAGCGCCTTGCAAATCCATGGCGGCTACGGCTTCACGCGGGACTTCCCCATCGAACGCTATGTGCGCGACGCCCGCATCTTCCGCATCTACGAAGGGTCTTCGGAGGTGCAACGCAACATCATCGCCGCCCATCTCCTATCCTGAACGAGGACATGACCATGCTCGACCGCAAGAACAGCCGCGACATCTATCCGCCCACGGGCACCACGCTCAACGCCAAGAGCTGGCAGACGGAAGCGCCGCTCCGCATGCTGATGAACAACCTGCACCCGGACGTGGCGGAGAACCCGCACGAACTGGTGGTGTATGGTGGCATTGGCCGCGCCGCGCGCAGCTGGGGCGACTTTGATCGCATCGTGGCGTCACTGAAGTCGCTGGAAGCCGATGAAACGCTGGTGGTTCAGTCCGGCCGTCCCGTGGCCGTGATCCGTACCCATGCCGATGCGCCGCGCGTCCTGATCGCCAACTCCAACCTGGTGCCGCGCTGGGCAACGTTGGAACATTTCAACGCCCTCGATCAGAAGGGCCTGATGATGTACGGCCAGATGACGGCGGGCTCGTGGATCTACATCGGCACGCAAGGGATCGTGCAGGGCACATACGAAACCTTCGCCGAGGCGGGCCGCCAGCACTACGGCGGCAGCCTGAAGGGCCGATGGATCCTGACCGGCGGATTGGGTGGCATGGGCGGGGCGCAGCCGCTGGCGGCCGTGTTCGCGGGCGCCTGCTGCCTCGCGGTGGAATGCGACGAGACCCGCATTGATTTCAGGCTGCGCACCAAATACGTCGATGCCAAGGCGAAGACGCTCGATGATGCGCTGGCGCTTATCGATCAGTGGACAAAGGCCGGTGAAGCGAAATCGGTTGGTCTCCTTGGCAATGCCGCCGATGTCTTTCCGGAACTGGTCAAGCGCATGAAGGCCGGTGGCGTGAGGCCGGACATCGTCACCGACCAGACTTCGGCGCATGATCCGCTGCACGGCTACCTGCCGTCCGGCTGGACTGTCGCCGAATGGCGGGCCAAGCAGGAGAGCAATCCGCAGGCCGTCGAAAAGGCCGCGCGTGCCTCCATGAAAGTGCATGTGCAGGCCATGGTGGATTTCTGGAACGCGGGCGTGCCTACCCTCGACTACGGCAACAACATCCGGCAGGTGGCGAAGGAAGAAGGCTTTGAAAATGCCTTTGCCTTCCCGGGATTCGTGCCTGCCTACATCCGGCCCCTCTTCTGCCGCGGCATCGGCCCGTTTCGCTGGTGTGCGCTGTCCGGCGATCCGGAGGACATCTACAAGACCGACGCGGCGATGAAGAAGCTGTTCCCCGAGAATGAGCATCTCCACCGCTGGCTTGACATGGCGCGCGAGCGCATCGCCTTCCAGGGCCTGCCTGCCCGCATCTGCTGGATCGGGCTTGGCGACCGCCACCGCGCGGGCCTCATGTTCAACGAGATGGTGAAGTCCGGTGAACTGAAGGCGCCGGTGGTGATTGGCCGCGATCATCTCGACTCCGGTTCCGTTGCCTCGCCCAACCGCGAGACCGAAGCGATGAAGGATGGCTCCGATGCCGTGTCGGATTGGCCACTTCTCAACGCGCTCATCAACACGGCGAGCGGCGCCACCTGGGTGTCGCTGCATCATGGCGGCGGCGTGGGCATGGGCTTCTCGCAGCATTCCGGCGTGGTGATCGTTGCCGATGGAACGGATGCTGCGGCCAAGCGCCTGGAGCGCGTGCTGTGGAACGATCCCGCCACCGGCGTGTGGCGCCATGCCGATGCAGGCTATGAAGAGGCCATCGCCTGCGCGCGGGAAAAGGGCCTGCGCCTTCCGACGATCCTCGGCAACTGAGACGCAGGCTCAGGCCACATCCGGTTCCACGTTGAGCGCATCGCTGCCCACATCCTTCATGTGGCGGGCGATGTGGTCGGCGAGCGTGCGGCGGGCGAGTTTTGCCACCTGCGCCGGGAAATTGCCGAGTTCTCGTTCGCGCGACACGACGGTGATGGTGCGGGTGAGACGTGCCGCCGGGAGAGGCACCACGCGAAGCGGCATGCGTTCGACGAAACCGTCAATCAGCAGCGTCGGCGTGAGCAGCGTGAAGCCCATGTTGTTGCACACGCAGGCCGTGACCATGCTGGAGCGGTCCGCCTGGATCACCTGTTGCGGGTTGATGCGCAGGCGGCGGAGATGCTGCGTCACCTGGCGGCCAACACTGGTCGAGTCTGCGAAACGGATCAGCGGCAGGCGGCGCTGGACGGCCTCAAGGCTGTCCGCCGGCCCGCGATAGGCCGAGGGCAGCACAAGCAGAAATGATTCCTGCAGCACCGCGTGACGCTCCAACCCTTCCATGTCGTAGAAGGGATTGGAAGTGATGGCGAGGTCGGCGCGCTTGGTGCGCAGCAGCGTTTCATGGTCGCCGCTTTGGCCCGCGTGCAGCGTCACGTCACGAACGCCGAAACCCTTTTTCGCCAGCGCCACGAGTCCGGGTGTGAGCGTGGTGGCGATGGAAGCGAGAATGCCGAGGCGCAGCACGCTGATGGGCGTTGGCCCCTGCTGGCGCATGTCCATTTCAAGATCGCCGACAACGTTGAGGATGCGCGCTGCATGGCGGTGCAGCAGCGTGCCCGCCTGCGTGAGCCGCGAGGGGCGGACGCTGCGGTCGATCAACGTCACGCCATAGGCCTTCTCAAGTGCCGCGATGTGCTGGGAGGCCGCCGACTGCGTGAGGCCGAGCATGCGGGCAGCTGCCGTCATCTGGCCGGACTCGGCCACCGCTTCGAAAACCTCCATGGCCTTCAGAAGGTTTGAACCGGAATGGATGGCGCTCTTGATCTTGGTTTTCTTCATGGCGACACCATTAAAAATGCTAATGGTAGGTTCCGTCAATTGAGTTTTTGCCCTTGCCGTGGAATTCATCCCGGCGAAAGGCGCGATCAAATTCATGGTGATGGAGTCAGCCCCGCGGCGCAGGCGCGCAACATCCGGACAGGCGCAGGCCACTATGCCGCGCGCGCCTTATATCGATCGCAAGCTTGGCACCTTCAACGTGCTGGGCGAAGAAGGTCTGGCACTGATCGAAGGCAATGCCGATCTCATTCTCAAGGACACGGGCATGGATTTCACCGGCGACCCGGAAATCCTCGACGTGTTCCGTAATGCGGGCTGCGACGTGCAGGGCGAGCGGGTGCGCTTCGAGCCGGGATTCTGCCGCCGCACCATTCAGGCCACGGCGCCCAAGGAATTTGTGCAGCACGCCCGCAATCCAGCCAATTCGGTGAAGCTCGGCGGCAATGGCACCGTGTTGTGCCCATCGTGGGGCCCGCCCTTCGTGCACGACCTCGATCGCGGGCGGCGTTATGCAAGTCATGATGACTTCAAGACGTTGGTGAAGCTGCATCACACGCTACCCTGGTTGCATCACTCCGGTGGCGTGGTGTGCGAACCGGTGGACCTTCCCGCCAACAAGCGGCATCTCGATATGCTCTACGCCCACATCCGCTGGTCGGACCGGGCCTTCATGGGGGCCTTCATCGGCGCGGAGCGGGCAGGACATGCCATCGACATGGCCCGCATCCTGTTCGGCGAGGAGCATGTGGCCCGCAATCCGGTACTCTATTGCGTCTCGAACACCAATGCGCCGCTGGTGCTCGACTCGCACATGTCCGGAGCACTGAAGACGTATGCGCGCGCCAACCAGCCCGTGGCCTGCACACCGTGGGTTCTCACGGGTGCCATGAGCCCGACCACCGTCGCCGGAACATTGGCGCAGGTGCTTGCGGAAGCCACGGCCTGCCTCGCGCTTGTGCAACTGATCAATCCTGGTGCGCCGTGCCTCATGGGCAGCTTTGCATCCACCATGTCGATGCAGTCGGGAGCGCCCACCTTCGGCACGCCGGAAGCAGGATTGATGGTTCTGGCGGCGGGCCAACTGGCGCGCCGGCTGGGCGTGCCGCTGCATACGGTTGGAACCTTGTCAGCATCGAAGCTGCCCGATGCGCAAAGCCAGCAGGAGGCGACGTGGGGCCTGCTCATGTCGATGTTTGCGGGCGCGAATCTCATCAACCATGCCACGGGTTGGCTGGAAGGTGGGCTGGTCACGTCCTTCGAGAAGACGATGATCGATGCGGACCTGTGCGGCAAGGTTGCGCGTTTCTTCGATGGCATCGACCTGTCGGAGAATGCGCAAGCCATGGCGGCAATTGCGGCAACGGGGCCGGGCCAGCACTTTCTCGGCAGCGACCATACGCGCGCCAACTTCATGTCGGCGCTGTTCCGTCCGCTCACGCCCGACAACAATTCCTTCGAACAGTGGAGCGCGGAAGGGTCGCGGGACGCAGCGTCGCGCGCCAATACGCTGTGGAAGAAGCAGCTTGAATCGTACGAGGATCCCGGGCTCGATCCCGCCATCGACGCGGCGCTGCAGGACTACATCGCGCGCCGCAAGGCCGAGAAACCGGACATGAATTACTTCTGATGGGCAGGATCATCATCATCGGCGGCGGTGCCGTGGGTCTCAGCGTGGCGTACCATCTCGCCTGCCGCGGCGAACGGGACGTGGTTCTGCTCGAACGCAACCAGCTGACGTCCGGCACGAGCTGGCATGCGGCAGGGATCGTGGGTCCTCTGCGCGCCACGGCGGCTATGACGCAGATCGCGTCGCAT
>CALMLK010000164.1 GCA_937868035.1 uncultured Alphaproteobacteria bacterium | reverse complement strand
ATCTTCGTGATTGGCCTCGTGGTAGGAGTCGGACTTTACAAGCATGGACTGCACTGGTTTGGCCTGTTTTGGCCGGGCGGCAACGTCAATTTCTTCATGAAGGTTTTCATCGCGATCATTGAAGTGATTTCCTTCCTGTCGCTCCCGATCTAGCTGGGCCTTCGTCTGTTCGGCAACATGCTGGCGGGCCACATCGTGTTGAAGGTGTTCGCGGGCTTCGTGGTAAGCCTCGGCACGCTGGGCGGCCTTGGCATCCTTGGCGCCATCGCGCCGCTCGCCATGGCGGTCGCCCTCACCGCGCTGGAATTCCTCGTGGCCTTCCTGCAGGCCTTCGTCTTCGCCATTCTGACGTGCGTCTATCTCAACGACGCGCTTCACACCCACCACTAACCTTTCCCTCAATCCATACTTCAAGGAGAACGTAAAATGGATCCAGCAGCAGCAAAGCTTATCGGCGCCGGTATCGCCTGCATCGGCATGGGTGGCGCCGGCATCGGCGTGGGCCACATCTTCGGCAACTACCTGGCTGGCGCCCTGCGCAACCCGGCTGCCGCTGGCGCCCAGTTCACCAACGCGCTGATCGGTGCCGCTCTCGCAGAAGGCCTCGGCATCTTCTCGCTCGTTGTGGCGCTTCTCCTCCTCTTCGTCGCCTAAGACGAACCGGAACTGAACACCTGAATCCGGACCGGAGTCGTCCTCTCCCGAGGCACTCCGGTCCATCCTACTATGCGAGGAAGCGCGATGTCGCAGAGCACGTCAGCAACCACGGTTGAATTTCAGGTTGCCGAAGAGGCCACCACAACGACGGAAGGTGCTGCCCCCGCGGGCGAGGCCAACGCCGCGGCTCCGGCCACGACCGAAGGCACCGAAGCCCATGGTGGCGAACACCACGGCGTTTTTCCGCCACTCGACAGCAAGACCTTTCCTTCGCAGTTGTTCTGGCTGGTGATCTTCTTCGCCGCACTCTACGTGCTGATGAGCAAGTTCGCCCTGCCCCGTGTCAGCGCCATTCTCTCCAAGCGCAAGGCGCGCATCGACGGCGACCTTGCCCGCGCCCAGGCTCTCAAGAATGAAACGGAAGCCGCGGTGAAGGCCTACGAGAAGGCCCTTTCCGATGCCCGTTCCAACGCCAACGACATCGCCCGCGAAACCCGCGAAGCCGTGACCCGCGACGTGGACGCCGAAAGCCACAAGCTCGACGAAGCCCTCGCCAAGAAGGTTTCGGCCGCCGAATCCAAGATTGCCGCCAGCAAGGCCAAGGCCCTGGAAGCGGTGGAAGACATCGCCGCCGAGTCGGCTGCGGAAATCGTCGCTGCTCTCGGTGGCGGCAAAGTCACCAAGGCGGCCATCGCCAAGGCTCTGAAGGGTTAATGTCCATGACCACGCTTCCCACAGTGCTCGCCGCCGGCCTCGCACTCGACAACACCTTCTTTGCCTTCGTGGCGCTGGTGCTATTCCTCGCCATCGTCATGTGGGCCGGTGCCCACAAGACCGCCGGCAAGGCGCTGGATGACCGCGCCGCGCAGATCGCCAAAGAACTCGACGACGCCCGCCGCCTCCGTGAAGAGGCCGAAGCCCTGCTTGCCGAATACAAGCAGAAGCGTCTCGATGCGGAACAGGAAGCAGGCGAGATCGTCGCCCGCGCCAAGGCGGATGCCGCCTCCTACGCCGAAGAATCGAAGAAGAAGCTGGGCGAGACCATCGAGCGCCGCACCAAGCAGGCCGAGACGAAGATCGCCCAGGCCGAAGTTGCCGCCGCCAAGGACGTCCGCGCCCGCGCCGCCGACCTCGCGGTCGCAGCCGCCGCCACGCTGCTCAAGGACGGCATGAAGGGCAAGAGCGGCGAAACCCTCGTCGCCGAGTCCATCGCCGCCGTGAAGTCGCGCCTGAACTGATTTCATCCGCAGGATAGAAAACGGCCCGGATTTTCCGGGCCGTTTTTTTATGCGAGCGCCGCGAGGATTTTTTCGGGCGTCAGCGGCAGATGCGTGAGCGCCGTGCCGAGGGCGTGATTGACCGCGTTGACAACGGCGGGTGCCACCGGAATGGTGGCGATCTCGCCCACCGCCTTGGCCCCGTAGGGCCCTGTGGGTTCGCCTGGCTCCACCAGCAAGACATCGACCCGCGGCATTTCTGGCGCATTGACCAGATGATAGCGGCTGAAGCGGTCTGCCTTCATGACACCCGTCTCACCGTCGATCTCCACATCCTCGAACAACGCATAACCAATGCCCGCCTGGATGCCGCCGTGAATCTGCCCCTCCACCAGCATCGGATTGATCGCCCGGCCCACATCATGCGCCGCCAAGTAATCCTTCACGCGCACTCGGCCTGTCAGGCAATCCACCTCTACCCCGGCGAAGTGGGCGGCATAGGAACTGGGATTGGCTGTGGCGGCATAGGTGTGCGTGACGGCCGGTAGCGGCTCACCCTGCACGGCTAGGGTTTGCATCAAGGCAGAGAGTTGCATGACGCCCTGCGGCACCGAGATCCGGTGAATGGCGCCGTCCCGCAGGTCAAGGTCGGAAGGTGCGCAATTCATGAAGCGTGCGGCGGTGGCCAGAATGGCCTCGCGCAACACAACCGCCGTGCGCCGGAACGCCTCTCCCAGGATGTAGGTCATGCGGCTGGCGCGCGTGCCGATATCGTAGCCCGTCAGGTCGGTGTCCGATGGCGTGATGTCGAACTGCTGCGGTGCTTGCGCCAGCACTTCCGCCGCGATCTGCAACAGCGTGGTATTGGCCCCGCATCCGAGGTCATGCAGCGCGCATTGCACGGTGATGCGTCCCTCCTCCGTGACCCGCATGCCCACGGTGGAATATTCGTCCGACCCCGGATAGCAGCCGTTCACATGGGCGGCACAGGCCAGACCAACACCGCGCCTGAAACGCCCCTTGCCTGGTGCGGTGGCCCAGCGCCTCTCCCAATCGAAGCCCGCCGCTCCGCGCATCAGGCACTCGCGAATGCCCGCATTGCCAATGTCCAGCCCCTGGTAAGGTTCGATGGCGTGCGGCGCCACCACATTGCGGAGCCGCAGTGCAAGGGGGTCCATCTTCAACCGCCGCGCCGCCATGTCGAGATTGATCTCGGCTATGGCGTTGATCTGCGGCGAACCATAGCCGCGAAACGCCCCCGTGGGCGGCGTGTTGGTGTAGACAGCATGGCCTGCGTAATCCTCCGCAGGCACGTCATAGAGACGCACTAGCCGTTGCAGCATCGAACCCGGCAGATAGTTGCCGCCCGTCGAATATGCGCCAACGTCAGCCAGCGTCCGGGTCTCGCGCGCCAGCATCTTGCCGTCGCGCGACAGTGCGGTGCGCATGCGGCCAATCACGCGGGAGCGCATGCGGGTGGCCAGGCAGGTCTCCCGCCGGTCCAGCGCAATCAGCACCGGCCGCTGCAACACCCGGGCGAAATGGGCGCAGAGCGGATCCAGAATGGGTTCTGCCTTGCCGCCGAACGATCCACCAATGGCCGTCTTGATGACACACACTTCGGACGCCGCGACGCCCAGTGCTTTCCCGACCACCACCTGAACCGCGAAAATGCTCTGGCACGGCGTGTAGACAAGGACACGGCCGTCGCCCTTCGGCAGGGCGAGGCAGGCATGCGGTTCGATGGCCGCGTGGTGGGTCTTGGGCGTGGAGACGTGGGTTTCCACAATCTCATCAGCGCTGGCGAAGCCCGCCACGGCATCACCACAGTGGAACGTCTTGCCCTCGATGGGATTGGCAAAGAGGGGGCGCCCCGGCGTTCCCTCCGCAATCCCGTCCGCCAGCGCCTTTTCTGCATCGAACTGCGCCGGCAGCGGGGCGTAATCCACCGCGAGAACGGCAACCGCGGCTTCCGCCTGCTCCGCCGTTTCGGCAACGACTGCCGCCACCCGGTCGCCAACAGGGCCGCCTAGCATATGCCTGAAGCGCTCGTGTTCGCTCATATTCCAAGCGACGATGACAAGCACCGCGGCAAGACTGGCAAGCGGCACAAAGGCCATGAGCGGGCCGAGCGCTAGCATGCTGGCGAGGATGAAAAGCGCATGCAAGACGCCAGCGATTGGCGTCTTGCCGCCCGCGCGAATGTTGGTTGCAGTGCGCGCGATAGCGCCGGTCGCGGA
>CALMLK010000163.1 GCA_937868035.1 uncultured Alphaproteobacteria bacterium | reverse complement strand
TGGCCGTCGCTCATCTGCGGGTCCATGGTGAGCACCGCGAACATGATGGGAATGTTGTCGAGCACCGATGACAGCAGTCCCACCGCCACATTGGCCGCCGTGTTGCCCCATGCGCCGTAGAGATGCTGGTTGATGAGCGCGAGATAACCCATCACGCCAAGGCCGCCCACGGCAAAAATGATGCCGAAGAAGAAGAGAAGCGTGTCCCATTCGATGCGTTCGATCTGGCGGAAGGAGTTCAGCACCATGTCGGTATTTTCGGACCGTTTGCCGCGCTGCTGCAGGATGTAGGACCAGATTTGCAGGTAGCCGAGCCCCAGCATCATGCCCAGCGCCGGTTGCAGCCCGAGGAAATTGCGGAAAGCCACGGCGGTGGCGATGGTGAGTGCGAAGAGCACGATCACGCCACGGGCACCGGGTTTCATCGCTACAACCTCCTGCGCGGGCGGCGGCGTGTCGGCGGGCAGGGCGAAATGGAGGATGACGGCCGGCACCAGCCAGTTCACGAGGGCGGGACCAAACAGTGCGAAGAATTCGAAGAATGAGACCTTGCCCTTTTGCCAGACCATGAGCGTGGTGATGTCGCCGAAAGGCGTGAAGGCGCCGCCCGCATTGGCCGCGACAACGACACTGATGCAGGCCAGCGTGATGAAACGGGGCGATGCCGTGCCCACCGCCAGCACGACGGATCCCATCACCAGCGCGGTCGTGAGATTGTCCAGCACACCGGAGAGCGCGAACGACAACGCCCCCGTGATCCAGAACAATTGCCGGTAGCTGTAGCCCCGTGCGGTGAGGCGCGCCCGCACCACCTCGAACACCCGCCGCTCTTCCAGCGTGTTCACGTAGGTGATGGCGACGAGCAGGAAGAGAAAGAGTTCACCGTATTCGAAGATGGTATGTTCGGCTTGCGCGCGCGCCACATCCGGTTGGCCCGCGGCCGTGTAGGCCATGCCGATCAGCGCCCAGATGAGGCCCGCGGCCACAAGCACGGGCTTGGATTTGCGCAACTGCGTGGCTTCTTCAAGGATTACCAGCAGGTAGGCGACTGCGAAGATTGCCAGTGCCGCCACGCCAACCCACGTCTGTGTCAGGTCGAGGGTGGCGGCCGCCTCAGGCATCGGCGGTCTCGTCGTGAAGCGCCAGCCATTCCGTTTCAAGCGTGTCGAGATCGGCGGCGAGCTTGGTCCGCAACCGCGCGAAATCCGCCGCCTTCCTGGGCTCGTCCTTGTAGATGGTGTGGTCCGCCAGCGCGTGATCCAACACGGTGATCTTGCCGCGCAACGCTTCCATGCGCTCTTCCACATCGCGCAATTGCTTCTGCAATGATTTCTGCGGCCGCGCTGCGGGCTTCGCGGCGGCAGGGGGCGGCGGGGGCGCGCTCCGCGTCGGAACCTTGCGCTGGCTCAGCACCTGATCGGCATATTGCTGAAGATCGCCATCGAACACCTTCACGGTGCCCTTTTCCACCAGCCACAACGTATCGGCGCATGTCTCCACGATGTGACGGTCATGCGCGATCAGGATCACCGCGCCCGCATAATCGTTGATTGCGAGGATGAGGCTTTCGCGGCTGTCCATGTCGAGATGGTTCGTCGGTTCGTCGAGGATCAGCACATGCGGCGCGTGGAATGTGGCGAGCAGAAACAGCAGCCGCGCTTTCTCGCCGCCTGAAAGCGTTGAGCACTTGCTCTGCGCCAGCGCCGCGCCGAACCCCGCCGCACCCAGCCGTGCGCGCCGGTCGGCGACGGAGGACTCCGGCATCAGGTCCGTGATGTAGTCGTAGGGCGTGCGCCCATCCGCCAGCTCGTCCATCTGGTGTTGCGCGAAGTAGCCGACACTCATGCGGGGCGCCGTCACGATGCTGCCCTGGCTCGCCTTCAGCTTTCCGGTGAGCAGCTTGGCGAAAGTGGACTTGCCGTTGCCGTTTGATCCCAATAGCGCGATGCGGTCATCCGGATCAATGCGCAGCGTGAGATTGCGCAGGATGGCCTTGCCCGGTTCGTAACCCACAGCCGCCTTGTCCATGGCCACGAGCGGCGGGGCCAATTCTTTTTCCGGATTGGGAAAGTGGAATTCCGCCACGCGATTTTCGATCACTTCCGCAATCGGTTCGAGTTTGGCCAGCGCTTTCAAACGGCTCTGCGCCTGCCGCGCCTTGGATGCCTTGTAGCGGAAACGGTCCACATAGGCCTGCATGTGGGCGCGATGGGCTTCCTGCTTCTTGCGCAGCTTCTGGCTCAGAGCCTGCTGATCGCGTCGCTGCCGGTCGAAGCTGTCATAGCTGCCCTGGTAGAGCGTGAGCTTGCCCTGATCGAGATGCACGATGCCATCGACGACCTGGTTCAGCACATCGCGGTCGTGGCTGATCATCAGCACCGTGGAGGGATAGGACTTGAGGAAGGTGGTGAGCCACACCGTGCCTTCGAAATCGAGATAGTTGGTGGGCTCGTCGAGCAGCAGCACGTCTGGCTGGCCGAAGAGCGCGGCCGCCAACGCCACGCGCATGCGCCAGCCGCCGGAAAGCGCGGAGCAGGGGCCCTGCATCGCATCGTCCGAAAAGCCGAGGCCCGAGAGAATGGCAGCTGCGCGCGCCGGAGCGGAATGGGCGCCGATGTCCATGAGCCGCGCCTGGATCTCGGCGATGGTGTGGGGATCCGTTTCGTGATCGGCCCGGGCCAGCAGTTCGGCGCGTTCGCTGTCGCCCGCCAGCACCACGTCGATCAGCGACTCCTCTCCGCCCGGCGCTTCCTGTGCCACCGTGCCGATGCGCGCGTTGCGGAGCGTGCTGACGTGCCCCGCTTCCGGGGACAGTTCGCCCAGGATGATGCGGAACAGCGTGGACTTGCCCGTGCCGTTGCGGCCCACGAGTCCCACCCGGTGCCCTGTGGGAATGGCGACGCCCGCATCGTCCAGGAGCAAGCGCCCGGCGATGCGATAGGTGATGCCCTGAACATTCAACATGGCGCCCCTTTACGCGAGGAGAAGGGGCAACGGCAAATGGTTCTAGTCCGGCAATCCGGCGGCCCGGAGCGCCTCCACAAGGCGGTCCCGTTGCGACGGGTCCCGGTAGAGTTCTGAATAGCGGATGTTGGCGCAGCTGAATTGCGGTGTCGTATCGAGAAGGCTCGAAACGGCGCGTTTTGCATCGCCCGTCTCGCCCCGGAACATGTGCACCGCCGCGAGGCAGGCTTGCGTATAGCCTTCGTTCAACTGAAGTCTGCTGTTCTCGAGTGCCAGTTCCAATGCCTTGTCGTGATGGCCCAGCCACATGTGAATGAGGGCGGGATAGTAGTAGAGGTAGGTTTGCCGGATGGGCGAATGACGTGACGCCAGTTGCATGGAAACCTGCGCGTCGAGCAATTCGCCTGCATACATCTGGAACATGCCGAGAAAACCGTTGGCCCGCGAGTCACTCGGAGACCGGCTCACCGACACGGCGCCCAGACGGATCGCCTCGTCATGTTGCCCCTGCAGGAAGGCGATGCAGGACTTGAGCGTGAACAACTGGCTGAGCGAAGGATCCGCCGTTTCCATTTTGTCGGCACAGGCCTGCGCCTGCGCAATTGCGTGGGCCCGCTCGATCGACATGATGTAGCGCGCTTCCCAATAGTGCACGATGCCAAGAAAGCCGATCGCTCCGTAGAACGTGGGATCGATGGCCACGGCTTCTTCCAGGAGGCGGCGCGCATCATCGGCATCGGCCTTGGAATAGCGGTGAAAGGCCTGGCTGCCGAGGATGGCTTTCTCCCACGCCCGCAAGTTCTTCGTCTGTCCTTCCCACAAGCGGCCCGCTTCGCCCATGGAGAGCGTCACATGCAGCGCCTGCGCGATGTCATGGGTGATCGTATCCTGCATGTCGAAGATGTCTTCGGCAGCACTCTCGTAGCGGTCGGCCCAGACTGTGGCGCCGGAGCGGCAATCGGTGAGCTGCGCCGTCACCCGCACACGCTTGGCAGAAGGGCGCACGCTGCCTTCCAGCACATAGCGAACGCCGAGTTGGGCGGCCGCTTCCCGGGGCGGCATGGCCTGGCCTTTCAGAGCAAAGCTGGTACTGCGCGAGACGACGAACAACTCCCCGATGCGGGAAAGCGCACCGATGATGTCCTCGGTCATGCCATCGGCGAAAAAGGCCTGCTCCGGGTCCGACGAAAGATTGGCGAAGGCCATGACGGCGAGGGACGGCTTCGTCATTTCCCGCTCCGCAGGCCTCCCGGTCTCCGTCGGGTCATTTTCCTTCCGGCCTGTATCGGCCTGAAAGCGATAGCCAACGCGCGCGATGGTGGCGATCCAGTCATCTCCACTGGCATTGACTCTGAGCACCTTGCGCAGACCGGCGATCTGCACGGAGAGATTGCTTTCCTCAACGGTCTGTCCGGGCCAGGCGATGTCCATGAGTTCGGATTTGCTGACGGGCTTGCCCCCGGCGCGAAGCAGGGCTTCCAGCAAAGCCACGCCTCTTGCCCCCACTGCCACGGGCTTGCCGTTCTCCAGCAACAGCTTGCGCTCTGCATCCACGGCGAAACGTCCGAAGCGGAGGTCCTGGCCTGCCATCAGACCTCCATACCGCATTTCGGAAGTTTTCGGAACTCTTCGCGCGGGCTTCGATACTTGCCGGGCTCACCGCGTCAAT
>CALMLK010000162.1 GCA_937868035.1 uncultured Alphaproteobacteria bacterium | reverse complement strand
GGCAGAGCGTCTGCCTGGATCAAGGACGGTGGGCGAGGCCAGGCGCGCCGCGATCGGGCTGTTCGGCGAAAAGGGTCTGCCGCACCGGCGAATCGAGGAGTGGAAATACACCGATCTGCGCGCCGCGCTGAAGCAGGATGCCAGCAACCCGGTGCTGACCGAGCGGCTGTTCCAGCTTGAATTGGCCAACGGCAACATTTCCGAAGCGGAGAAGCTGGCGGACAAGGTTCTCTCCTTCAACAGCCAGCAGCGCATGGCGCGCCTCGTCCTCGGCCTCAAGGAATTCAAGCTCCGGCGCTATGAAGAGGCCCGCAAGCATTTTACCGAATCCGCCTACACGCCCGTGGGCGAACTGACGTCGGCGTTGCTCACGGCGTGGTCCTATGCCGGTGAGGGCAGCTACAATGCGGCGATGACCGAACTGGACAAGCTTGACCGCAACGAAACCTTTGCCAATTTCAAGTCACTGCACAGCGCACTCATTTCGGACTTCCTCGTCAACACGATGCGCGCCGATGCCGCCTACAAGAAGGCCTATGCCGACGCCGGCACAAGTCTCCGCGTGACACAGGCCTACGGCAATTACCTGATGCGCACCAACAAGAAGGCGGAGGCCGAGAAGGTCTATTACGCCTTCCTCGCGGGCGGTGAAAACAATGTGCTGGTCGAGGCCTCGCTGCAGCAGGCCAAGTCCGGTGAGGTGCCGCCGCCGTTCATCCAGTCTCCGTCCGCCGGTGCAGCGGAAGCAATGTTCTCGCTGGCCGCCGCCATGAACGATGACCAGAGCGCCGATGTGGCGCTCATCTATGCGCAACTCGCGCTCTCTCTCAACAGCGACCGCCCGGTGGTTCTCACCCTGCTGGGTGACATCCTCGGCTCCAGCCAGCGCTACCAGCAGGCCATTGACGTGTTCGAGCAGGTGCCCGTCACCTCCGAACTGCGCACCAACGCCGATACGGAAATCGCCATCAACCTGCAGCGCATGGAGCGGAATGGCGATGCGGAAACGCGCATGCGCGCCATCCTCGGCCGCGAGCCCCGCAATATCGACACCTGGACCACGCTGGGCAATCTTTTGCGCAACAGCGAAAACTATGCGGAGGCCGTGAAGGCCTACGACCAGGCCATCACGGTCGCCAAGGAAGACGGCCGTGAGCTGTGGAGCATCCACTATTACCGCGGCATCGCACTCGAAAGGTTGAAGCAGTGGGACAAGGCGGAAGTCGATTTCCGCAAGGCCCTTGCGCTTTCGCCCAACGAACCATCGGTGCTGAACTACCTCGGCTATTCGCTGATCGACATGAACAAGAAGCTCGATGAAGCGATCGGCATGGTGAAGAAAGCGGTGGAGCTCAGGCCCAACGATGGCTACATCGTCGACAGTCTCGGCTGGGCCTATTTCCAGCTTCGCAACTACGACGAAGCCGTTGCCAACCTTGAGCGCGCGGTCGACCTGAAGCCCAGCGATGCCATCATCTCGGAGCATCTGGGCGATGCCTACTGGCGGGTGGGCCGCCGCCTGGAAGCGCGCTTCCAGTGGCAGCACGCGAAAGACAACCGGCCAACGCCCACGGATCTGATCCGCATCGAAGACAAGCTCAAGGACGGTCTTCCGGCGGAAACGCCTTTGGTGAAGCCCGCTGACAGCGGCCAGGGCCAGCCCTCGAACGGCTGATGTCTGCGGCGGTCATCGAAACAGCCAAAGCCAAGGTCAATCTGGCGCTGCACATCCTTGGGCGCCGTGCTGACGGTTATCACGAGATCGATTCCGCGGTCGCCTTCGCCGACGTCGGCGACGTGCTCACGGTGGAGGCCGTGGCGGGTGAGGGGATTGAACTTGCCGTGGCGGGGCCTTTCGCCGGGGCCGTTCCCACGGGTGCGGACAATCTCATCTGCCGCGCCTACGCCATGGTATCGGAGCATGCCGCACTTCCAGCAGTGCACGTGCTGTTGCACAAGATGCTTCCCGTCGCGGCGGGCATCGGCGGCGGATCGGCGGATGCGGCGGCGGCGCTGCGTGCTTTTCTCAAACTCGCGCCCACTTCAATTCTGCCTGAGGTGATTGACGCCATCGCCCTGAAACTCGGCGCGGATGTTCCGGTGTGCTTGCTGCAGAAGGCCTGCCGCATGCAAGGTGTGGGCGAACGGTTGTCCGCGCTGGCATCACTCCCGTCACCGGCGATCGTGCTGGTCAACCCGGGTGTCGCTTGCGAGACAGCGACCGTTTTTACCGCCATCGGGCTTGCCAAGGGTCAGGAGCATGGTGCGGCGCTTGATCTCCATGCCCCGTCGACGTGGCGCAACGACATGACGGTAGCGGCGATCCGGGTCCAGCCCATCATTGCGGATGTTCTTGCGGCGCTGTCAGGTCACGCGGAACTGAACGCGGTGCGGATGTCGGGTTCGGGTGCCACATGCTTTGGTCTTGCTTCTGATATGGCGGTTGCAGAAGGCGTGGCGCAGGCGCTGCGCCGTGCGCATCCCGGCTGGTGGGTGGCGGCGTCGCGCCTTACTTGAGTGGCGTCAGCTCCGGCCCGGCGTCTCGACCACGAGCGCAGCCAGCCGGCGCACGATGGGCAGCACCACCAGCACGGTTGGAAAAGCAACCACCCAGCTGATCCCCCAGGCCTTCAGCCAGCTTGTGACGAGATCGGGCGCAAGCCCGAGGGCCTTCGCCGTGGCGACGAACGACACGATGCAGGACATGAGCAGGGACAGGAAGAACGGCATGACGACGTGCATCGCGGCCGGCGGAAGTTTTTTCATTCCAGTTTCCAGCTTGTCAGTGAGACCGGGCGATGCAGAAATCGACGGCTTCCAGGAGCGCGGATTTCCACTCGCTCTCGGCGAAGATCGCGAGAGCATCCTTCGCCATGTCGCCGTAATGGCGGGCGCGCTCCAGCGTATCGGCCAACGAGCCATGCCGCTCCATCAGCTTTTGCGCGTAGACGAGATCGGCTTCTGTCTGGTCGCCTTCTTCCAGCGTGCGCTTCCAGAAGTTCCGTTCCTCGGTTGCGCCCCGGCGGAAGGCCAGCACAACGGGAAGGGTGATCTTGCGTTCGCGGAAATCGTCGCCCACGCTCTTGCCCAGTTCGGCCTTGGTGCCGGAATAATCGAGCGCATCGTCCACCAGTTGGAAGGCGATGCCGAGATTGCGGCCGTAGGATTCGAGTGCTTCCTGTTCGGCGCGCGGGCGGTTTGAGATGACGCCGCCGACACGGGCCGCGGCAGAGAAAAGGGCGGCGGTCTTTGCGCCGACGACGCGGAGGTAAGCGTCTTCCGTGGTTGAGGTATCCTGCGAGACGGCGAGTTGCAGCACTTCGCCCTCGGCGATGATACAGGCGGCATCCGAGAGAATGCGCAGGCACTCCAGCGACCCCGTTTCCACCATCATCTTGAAGGCCTGGCCCAGCAGGTAATCGCCGACGAGCACACTGGCCTGGTTGCCCCAGATGACCCGGGCGGCTTCCTTGCCGCGGCGCGTATCGCTTTCGTCCACCACGTCATCGTGCAGCAGCGTTGCCGTGTGCATGAACTCCACGGACATGGCGAGCTTGATGTGATGCAAGCCCTGATAGCCGCACATGCGCGCCGCCGCGACGGTGAGCATCGGGCGGATGCGCTTGCCGCCGGAGTTGATGAGGTGGCCGGCGATTTCCGGAATCAACTCTACATGGCTCTGGGCCTTTTCAAGAATGAGATCGTTGATCAATCCCATGTCCTGGGCCGTCAGCTTCACCAGCGCATCAAGCGTCGGTTGTGCCTTCTCGGCTCCCCCTTCGAATGGAATCACGACACCCATTGTCAAACCTCGGTTTTTTGCCCTTTTAACCTGTTCAGGAACAAATGGCACCGAAAATGTCACCGAAGCGTCAACCGTAAGAGATTGTATCCACGGCGGAAATTCTGCAGTAACTTCTCGTTCACCAAGCTTCGTTAACGTTCGGGACCTATGCAACTCGCAGCCGAAGCCACAATCGGGCATATGCCGACGCCATCCGCGCAGGTGCCATCTTCGCTCACGGAAGACGCCTTCCTGGGTGGACGGCTGCGCGTGCTGCAACCGGAAAAGGGCTATCGCGCCGGCATTGATGCCGTGTTCCTGGCCGCCTCCATTCCCGTCGCCGCCGGTGAAACGGTATTTGAAGCGGGCATTGGCGTGGGCGTTGCCGCGCTCTGCCTGATCGCCCGCAATCCCGCCATCCACATCACCGGCATGGAAGTGGCGGCCCGCTATGCCATGATGTGCGAAGAGAACGCCAAGCGGAACGGCTTCGCGCAGCTTCTGAAGGTCATCCATGGCGATGTGAAGGAAGCGATGCGCCGCGATCTCGCGCATCTGCCGCAACACGGCACCTTCGCCCATGCCTACGCCAATCCGCCCTATTTCGAAGATGGCAAGGTCACTGCTTCGCCCAGCCTGCTCAAGGCGCAAGCCCATTCCTTCGGGCCAGACGATCTCGAGATCTGGATCAAGGTCATGCACGCGATGGTGTCGCTGCGGGGCACCGTGACCCTCATCCACCGCGCCGACTCGCTCGGCAAGATTCTTGTCTCCATGGAAGACCGCTTCGGCGACATCCGCGTGGCGCCCCTCTATGCGCGCGAAGGCACCGCGGCCAGCCGCGTCATCGTGCAGGGCGTCAAGGGCTCCAAGGCGCCGATGCAATTGTTGCCCGGCCTCATCCTCCACGGCGAAGGCCACGCCTTCACCGCCGACGCCGACGCCGTCCTGCGCGAAGGCATGGCCTGGCGGCTGCGCTAACCCCCGCTTGCCTTCCGCTACGGGGGCTCCCATATCGGCGGCATGTTGAAATCAATTCTCCAGCTCGTGCCTGCGCGCTTCCGGCGGCGCATTCCTGTCATTCATGTGGTGCGGCTGGATGGGCCGATCATGGCGGAGCGGGGTTTGCGGCCGACCTTGTCGGGCAAGACGCTGGAGCCGGTTCTCAAGAAGGCCTTTCGCAAGGGCATCGCCGGGGTGGCGATGGCCATCAACTGCCCGGGCGGTTCGCCGGTGCAATCCCGGCTGATCTACCGGCGCATCCGCGATCTTGCC
>CALMLK010000161.1 GCA_937868035.1 uncultured Alphaproteobacteria bacterium | reverse complement strand
CCGCGACAAGAGCGGACTTCTCCGCAGGCGGGATGGACCAGCGCTCCATGATCTCGTCCACGATGTCGTCGTCGTTGCGGATGCGGTAGCTGTTCCAGCTCCGTGACAAGGTGGAAGGATCACCCCAGGGCGCGAAGGCGGCGAAGAAGATGTCTTCCTCTTTGGGCGTGAGTTCAAGAAGGACGCCATCGACATCGAAGATGACGGCGCAACGCTCTGGCATCATGGATTGACCATGCGCGGCGTCATCTCGATGAGCGTGGGGCCATCGGCGGTGAGTGCGGCTGCAATGGCGCGTGACAGTGCCGCCAGAGACTCCGGGCGTTCGGCGCGGGCGCCATAGGCTTTTGCCAGCGCCACGAAATCCGGATTGTGGAGCGTGACGGCGTTGGGCTGGATGCCAGCCGCCGCCATCCCGTCCCTGATCTGGGCCAAGGCTTCATTGTTCCACAGCAGGATGGGCAAGGGCTGTCTCAATTCAACGGCGGTGCCCAGTTCATTGCCGGTGTACTGGAAGCCGTAGTCGCCCATCAACGCGGCGACGGGCCTGCTGCCGACGGCGACTTTCGCGCCGATGGCGGCGGGGAGCGCAAAGCCCAGCGTGCCGAAGCTCACGGGATGAAGCCAGGTGCGAGGCTGCGAGACGGGGAAGATCTCGTTCGCCGCATAGGCGATCTGGGTCATGTCGGTGGCGATGACCGTCTCGGCGGGCAGGCTGTCACGAATGACGGTCAGAACGCGGGTGAGCATGGCGCGGAGCGGCGTGACTTCATCCGTGGACGGAGCATTCATCCGGGGCGCTGCCGTGCTGCCCGCGAGGCCTGCCGCGATGGCCGCAAGGGCGGGCGCTGCGTCGGCAAGGATCGCGAGGCGCGCACTGTGCGGGCGGGCAAGCGAGGCGGGGTCAATATCGATGCGGATGAGGTTGTCGAGAAGGCAATTGCTGTTCCAGAAATCTGTTTCCGAGAGTTCCGTGCCAGCGGCCAGCACGCAGTCGGAGGCTTGCAGCAGGGCCTGCACCCGGGGATCGCCCATGCAGTACCCCCAGCACAGGGGATGGTCTGCCGGCACGGCACCCTTGCCAGCCGTCGTCGTGACAATGGGTGCACCCAGCGCCTCGGCGATGGCGCGCGCTGAAGCGCCTCCCTCCAAGGCACCGCCGCCCAGCACGATCATCGGCGACTTCGCCGCTTTCAGGAGGCCGATGGCGGAGGCCACGTCAGCGGCGTTGTGCCGGGGTCTCGCTGGTGCGACGCGGGCCTTCCAGCCCGGACCTGCGGGCATGGAGAGCAGATCGAGCGGGATTTCGAGATAGGCTGGCCGCGGCCTTGCGGCAGCGAAGCTGGCAAAGGCGCGGGCCACGCCATCCTGCATGTCCTTTGGTGTGTAGGCACGCACGGCCGTTGCCGTCACGGCGGCGGCCGCGTTGAACTGGCTGATCATCTCGTGCAGGCGGCCGCGGCCTTGCGCTGAATCGGCAATGTCGAGAGCGGACGAAATGACAAACACGTTGGAGCTGTCGGACCAGGCCTGCCCCAGGGGGGTGAGGATGTTGGTCAACCCCGGTCCCGTGATGGTGAAGCAGACACCGGGTTTTCCGCTGGCGCGGGCATAACCATCGGCCATGAAGCCGGCGCCCTGCTCGTGCCGCGTGAGGACATGACGGATCTTCGAGCGCGGCAGGGCGCGGTACATCTCGATGTTGTGGACGCCGGGAATGCCGAAGATCGTGTC
>CALMLK010000160.1 GCA_937868035.1 uncultured Alphaproteobacteria bacterium | reverse complement strand
CACAAACTTCCCGTCTATGCCTTCTGCGAAGACGTGGCGGCATCGGGGGGCTACTGGCTCGCCTGCGCGGCGGACGAAATCTATGCCGATGAAAATTCCATCGTGGGCTCGATCGGCGTCATCTCCATGGGCTTCGGCTTTCCGGAGACGCTGAAGAAGCTCGGCGTGGAACGGCGCGTGCACACGGCAGGCGACAACAAGAGCCAGCTCGACCCGTTCCAGCCGGAGCGGAAGGAAGACGTGGAACGTCTCGAAATGATGCTCGGCGACATGCACGACAGCTTCAAGTCCATGGTGCGCCAGCGCCGCGCCGGCAAGCTGAAGGGCGACGAGACGGAGCTGTTCTCGGGTCTTTACTGGCGGGGCGGGAAGGCCGTGGAACTGGGCCTGATCGACGGGCTGGGCCACCTAAACGAGGAGCTGCGCCGGAAATTCGGCGAGAAAGTCGTGATCAAGCCGGTTGCGGCGGCAGGCGGCTGGGGCATGCGCTGGCTGGGCATGGGGCGCGACAGCGCCGCCCTGGCGAGCCTCCCCGATGCGGCGTTGGAGGCGCTGGAAAACCGTGCATGGTGGTCACGTTTTGGCCTATAATGCGCTCTTAAAGGCTCTGGCCTTGGGGAGAAGTGAAGCCATGCGTTTCGTCAAGTCCTTGCTCGCGGCAGGTGCCACCATGCTGGCGGGTTTCGCGTTGAAGAAAATGGTGGGCGCCATCGAGAAGCAGGCGGAATCCGCCCGCGTCAAGCGCGAGGATGCGCGCGACCCGGCGGAGTTCAAACGCCTGAAGCAGGATCCCGTCACCGGCGTCTATTACGCCGAAGACTGATCGCCCCCATGGGAAAGACGGAAACCGACGACTGGCTGGACCGCGTCTACCGTGCCAAGAACGGCGAAGACCTGCGCAAGCTCTACGACAGCTGGGCCGAGACATATGATGCCGATCTCCTGCATGTGGGTTACGTGCATGCCCCGGTGATTACCGGGTTGGTGTCGCGGCATGTGCCGTCGCGCGAGGCGGCGATCCTGGATGCGGGCGTGGGCACGGGTGCCATCGGCAACATTCTCTCCATCCTCGGCTACAACAATCTCACGGGCATCGACATGTCGGCGGGGATGCTGGAGAAGGCGCGGGCGCGCGGCTGCTATGCCGACCTGCGTCAAGGCGTGCTGGGCGAGGCGCTGCCTTTTCCGGATGGTGCCTTCGACGCCATCCTCTCCACCGGCACCTTCACCAACGGCCACGCGCCGGCGAGCGCCTTCCGGGAACTGACGCGCATCCTGGAACCGGGCGGCGTGCTGCTGTTCACCGTGGGCACCGTGATCTGGGAAGAGGAGGGCTTCCACCACATGCTGGACGGTCTGGTGCGTGCAGGCCAGCTTGCGGTGGTGGAGACGACCCCCATCTACCGGCCGCTGCCGTTCTCCCTCACGGAGGGGGATTTCACCACGCGGGCGCACGTGTACCGCAGGCTGGGGTAAGAGAAGCGGGCCTGTCCTTCTCCCGCATTCGGGCGACGCCTTCCCTTGACCCTCCCGGCTTGCGCCTTTATGCGGCGCAACATGGCTTTGCATCCGACGAAATCCTTCCAGGACCTCATCCTCACGCTGCACCAGTACTGGGGCGAGCGGGGCTGCGTCATTCTCCAACCCTATGACATGGAAGTGGGCGCTGGCACGTTCCATCCGGCGACGACGCTGCGTTCGGTGGGGCCGAAGCACTGGAGTGCCGCCTATGTGCAGCCCTCGCGCCGCCCCAAGGATGGCCGCTACGGCGAGAACCCGAACCGCCTGCAGCACTACTACCAGTATCAGGTGATCATGAAGCCCTCGCCGCCGGACCTGCAGGACCTTTATCTCGGTTCGCTCGCGGCCATCGGGCTTGATCCCAAGCTGCACGACATCCGCTTCGTGGAAGACGACTGGGAAAGCCCGACGCTGGGTGCCTGGGGCCTGGGCTGGGAAGTGTGGTGCGACGGCATGGAAGTTTCGCAGTTCACCTATTTCCAACAGGTGGGCGGCCTCGACTGCTCACCGGTCTCGGGCGAACTCACCTACGGACTCGAACGCCTCGCCATGTATGTGCAGAACGTCAACAACGTCTATGACCTGAACTTCAACGGCCGCGCGGAGGGCGAGGGCCGCATCTCCTATGGCGATGTGTTCCTGCAGGCCGAGCAGGAATATTCGCGCTACAATTTCGAGCATGCCGACACCGCGATCCTGCACCAGCATTTCATCGATGCGGAAAAGGAATGCCAGGCGCTCCTCGATGCGGGCGACAAGGATGGCCGCCACGACCTGGCGCTTCCGGCCTATGACCAGTGCATCAAGGCCTCGCACACCTTCAACCTGCTGGATGCGCGCGGCGTCATCTCGGTCACGGAACGGCAGGCCTACATCCTGCGTGTGCGTGAGCTGGCAAAGGCCTGCTGCGAAGCGTGGAGCAAGACAGCCGGAGGGCGCGTGTGATGGCTGAGCTTCTGCTCGAACTGTTCTCCGAGGAAATTCCGGCGCGGCTGCAGGCCAAGGCGGCGGAGGATTTGAAATCGCTCATCACCAACGGCCTGGTGGATGCAGGCCTCACCTATGAGGGTGCGCAGGCCCATGCCACGCCGCGCCGGCTCGTGCTGTCGGTCGAGGGCCTCTTGGCCCGTGCCGCCGATACGCGGGAGGAACGCAAGGGTCCGAAGGTCGATGCACCGCAGGCTGCCATCGACGGCTTCCTGCGCTCCACCGGTTTGACGCTGGATCAACTCACCACGCAGGACGACAAGAAGGGCGCGTTCTATCTCGCCATCATCAAGAAGGCGGGGCGGAGTGCCGAGGAGATCATCGCGGCGCTGGTGCCGGAGGTGATCCGCAAGTTCCCGTGGTCGAAGCCCATGCGCTGGGGTTCGGGTACGCTCAAGTGGGTGCGCCCGCTCCATTCCATCATCTGCACCTTCGATGGTGAAGTCGTTGCCTTCGATGTGGATGGCATTCGCAGCGGCAACAGCACGCGCGGCCACCGCTTCCTGTCAAAGGGCAGCGTGGAGGTGAAGCGCTTCGAGGATTATGCGTACAAGTTGCACAAGGCGCATGTGATCGTGGATGCCACGGCGCGGGCCGAAACGATCCGCCATGATGCGCGCACGCTCGCCATGGCGCAGGGCCTGGAGCTGATCGAGGACGAGGGGCTGCTCAAGGAAGTGGCGGGCCTCGTGGAATGGCCTGTGGTGCTGATGGGCGAATTCGATCCGGCCTTCCTCGACGTGCCGCCGGAGGTGATCATCACCACCATCAAGAACAACCAGAAATGCTTCAACCTGCGGGATGCCAAGACGGGAAAGCTGGCGAACCGCTATCTGCTGATCTCCAACATGATCGCGCGCGATGGCGGGCAGGAGATCGTCCGCGGCAACAACAAGGTCATCGCCGCGCGCCTCTCGGACGCCAAGTTCTTCTGGGACCAGGACCGCAAGGTGAAGTTGGAAGACCAGCTTGCGAAGCTCGACACGATCACCTTCCACGCCAAGCTCGGCACGCAAGGGGAGCGCGTGAAGCGCATCGAAGCACTGGCAGGCGAAATCGCCAAGACCATCGGTGCCGATGTGGAGAAGGCGAAGCTGGCGGCACGCCTCGCGAAGGCCGATCTCGTCACCGGCATGGTGGGCGAGTTCCCCGAATTGCAGGGCCTCATGGGGCGGTACTATGCGCTCGATCAGGGGCACGATGCCGAGGTGGCGGATGCCATTCGCGACCACTACAAGCCGCAAGGCCCAAGCGACAGCATTCCCGCCTCCAAGGTCGGCATGGCCGTGGCACTGGCGGACAAGCTGGATACGCTTGTCGGATTCTGGGCCATCGACGAAAAGCCAACGGGTTCGAAAGATCCGTATGCGTTGCGGCGTGCGGCACTCGGTGTGATTAGAAGTGTTCTTGAAAACTCTGCGAGGCTGCCGCTCAGCAAAACGCTCTCGTCCTTCTATCCGTTCTGGATGACGGTTTTGGGTAGTAGATTCAATCTGATGAAATTGGATAGTCCCGATTGGCTGATCTTGACTCACATCGATCAACACCGACCATACAATGCTGATTTGAGATATACGTTGCTATTTGAGCCTCATCGTTCAGTGAGGGAAGGCGATGATGAGATGACAAGCGTTAGAAACGAAAACGCTTGGCCATTGCCTAAGCTGGCAGAGATTCAAGTTCAGCTTCTCTCCTTCTTCGCCGACCGCCTGAAGGTCTACCTGAAGGATCAAGGCGCGCGGCATGATCTGATCGATGCCGTGTTTTCGCTCGGCGGGCAGGATGACCTGCTGATGGTGGTGAAGCGCGTCGAGGCCTTGTCCAAGTTCCTCGACACAGATGACGGCAAAAACCTCCTCGCGGGGGTAAAGCGTGCCGCCAACATTCTCCGCATCGAGGAGAAGAAGGACGGCACCACCTACTCGGGTGACGTCAATCCGCAGCAGCTCATCAAGGGCGAGGAGAAGGCGCTGCACTCCGCCATCACCGCGTCGTCAGCGCAGGCGCGCAAGGCCGTGGAGAACGAAGACTTCGAAACGGCCATGAAGGCGATTGCGAAATTGCGCGCCCCGGTCGATGCCTTCTTCGAGGGCGTCACGGTGAACGACAAGGACCAGACCTTCCGCGTCAACCGCCTGCGCCTTCTCAACCGCATCCGCGAAGCCTGCGCCGAGGTGGCGGATTTCTCCAGGATCGAGGGGTGAAGACCGCGCTCTTTGCGAAGCGCCAGTGGCGCTTCGCCGCGTTCTGAACGCGCGGGAGTTGCCGCAGGCAACGGGTCCCGCGCCGGACCGGGACAATCGATGCACCTGAGGCGCGCGGCAGTTGTGCGGGGCTGGCCCTACGCAGCGGCGCGCCGGCGTGATATGCGGCGCGGATGATCCACGCTCCCGACTCCCGTTATTCCTGGT